>DATMTH010000178.1:0-3113 GCA_035564915.1 Rhodanobacter sp. | reverse complement strand
CCCCGCGCGGCCCGCGGCCGTCACCCGCGCGATCACTTCGGACGGGTCGAGCATCTTCACATTCAGCGCGAAGGAAAGCAGTGAATGGAACAGCCGCGTCGCGTGATGGCTCAGTGCATCCTGGTAGGTACCGAAAT
The DNA here is from genome assembly GCA_035564915.1 of Rhodanobacter sp. GTDB lineage: Bacteria > Pseudomonadota > Gammaproteobacteria > Xanthomonadales > Rhodanobacteraceae > Rhodanobacter. The sequence goes on along the minus strand of DATMTH010000178.1, from coordinate 2,976 downwards.
GCGGCAAGGCGTGCTGGACGAAGGCATCGAGCTGGGCCAGCGCCTCGGCGCGGTCGATCGGCCAGCGGAACGCTGCCGCCGATGGCTCGCCGAAGCTTTTCACGCCCGCGGCCTGGATGCGCGCCCACAGTGCGCGGTGGTCGTGCCGCGGGCGCAGGTCTGGCGGCTCCGGCGGCTCGCCGCGCCAGGGCTTGCGGTTCTCGGCGTCGAAGTTCCAGCGACCGCCCAGCGGCGCACCATCGGGTTCCAGCAGCACACCATGGCGCTGGCGCATGTGGCGGTAGAACGGCTCCATCGTCCAGCGCTTGCGCGCGGCGAAGAAATCCGCCACGTCGTGGCGCGTGGTGAGGAAGTGCGCGCTGTCCACGCAGCGGGCGGGCAGCGACAGCTGCGCGGCATAGTCGGCCAGTTGCCGGTCCAGCCGCCATTCGTCGGGCGCCTGGTATTCGAACGCGGTGGCGCTGTGTTGCGCGATCAGCCGGTCGAGGTTGGCGGTCAGCGATGCCTGGTTGCCGGCATCGTCGATGCACAGGTAGGCCACTCGATGGCCGGCCTCGCGCAGTTGCTGCGCGAGGCGGCGCATCGCGGCGAAGATCGCCAAGATCTTCTGCCCGTGGTGCAGCACGTAATCGGTTTCCTGCCGCACCTCCATCAGCACGTAGAGCACGTCGGACGAGACCGTGTCGAACCACGCATGACGCGGGTTCAGCTGGTCGCCCAGCAGCAGGCGCAGGCGGGTCAATCAGTTCCCCCGGTACACCGAGTAGCCGTACGGGCTGAGCAGCAGCGGCACGTGGTAGTGCGGCAGGCTGCCGTCGATGGCGAATACCACCGGGATCTGCGGGAAGAAGCTTTGCTTGCCGTGCGCGTGGTACCAGTCGCCGGTTTCGAAAATCACGCGATAGGTGCCTTGTTGCAGCGGCTGGCCTGCCGGATACAGCGCATTGATACGTCCTTGTGCGTTGGTATGCATGTCGGCGAGCTTGTCCCATTTGCCGGGGGTGTCCATGCGCTCCAGGATGACCTCGACGCCAGGGGCGGGCAGGCCGTCCTGCATGTTGAGCACGTGCACGCTGACCGGATTGGCAGGCTTCGCGGCGTGGGCCGGCGCCAAGGACAGCAATCCGGCAGTGGCGATGACGAAGGACATGGCTTTCATTGGGGATACTCCGTAGGGGCGAAGACAAGGCAGCCGCGAAATCGCCATCGTGCGGCGCGTGTTGGTTGTCGACCGGATTGGGCATGTTTCAGCACCGGCTTGTGTCACAAGCAGCGCCTAGACTGGTCACGCGACCGGCCGCAGCACGGGTCGATGCGTCATTTGCGGGTGCCCGCATCGGCAGTGTCTGGGTGCCATTTCGATATTGTCTACGGACGTCTGCCTGCTTCGGATGCATCGGATGTCGGCGATCGTTGTGGTTGCGTGCACACGGCAAGGCACCGCCAGTGGCGGTCGCCATAGCCGGCGATTCCTTCACGGATTTTCAGCTCAGTATCTGCGGATTGAGCTGCCACACCGCAAGGTTCAGCGCCGCGGCAAAGCTGACCCAAGCCAGATAGGGCAGCAGCAAAACGCCGGCCCATGTACGCACCCGCCAGAACCCGATGAGCGTAGCGGCGATCAGCAGCCACAGCAGCGCGATGTCGACGAAGGCTGCGGCGCCCAGATGCCAGGCGAAGAACAGCCAGCTCCACAGGCCGTTGGCCACCAGCTGCACCACGAACAGCGCCAGCACGACGCGATGCCGGTGCCAGCCGTGCCCGCGCCAGACCAGCCATGCGGCGATGGCCATCAATGCGTAGAGCAGCGACCACACCGGGCCGAATACGGCGGACGGCGGTGCCCAGGCAGGCTGTGCCATGGCGGCATAGAAGCCGGCCGCCTGCACGGACGCCAGTGCGCCGATGGCCGCGGTCACGAAGCTGAGCAGCAGCCAGCCGAGCAGACCTGCAACTTGCTGGGGACGGTTCATGTCTGGCTCCTTGTTCGCTGCGAATGGGAAGGTTTTGCCACGCGGTGCGTCATGGACGGCGTGAAGAGCAGCGCAGGTCCATGCTTCGCGAAGAAGTGCTCCCTGCAAACGGCACGACCGGGCTTTCATACGGCGTCGCGCGGCCAACGGATCACGCCGGAGCGGGCCGGGGGCGGCTGTTGCCGGATGTGGCTGCGAAACTCTGATGTGGCTCGTCATGCCTTCGGCCGTCGAGAATCGCGAGAATGACGGCTGCAAGGCGGGCCGGTCAGGTCGCCCTCAGCCTCGCCCAGGTGCCGGTGCGCAGCGGCCCGGACCTGCACTGCAGCAGTTTTCCGTGAGGAAGGCGACCAGTGCCGCAATCGCCTCCATCTTCGGCTGGTAGTAGATGTAGCGACCCTCCTGGCGGCCCGCGACCAGGCCGGCATGGACCAGCTCCTTGAGGTGGAACGACAGCGTGGCATTGGCCAGGTCCAGCCGCCGCGCGATCGCGCTGGCGGCCAGTCCATCGGACGCGTGTTGTACCAGCAAGCGGTAGATGGCCAGGCGCGAATCCTGCGCCAGCGCGGACAGGGCGGCGATGGCTTGCGGTGTCTGCATGATCGGAGCGGCCATGGTGTGTCTCCTAGGAGCGTGGGCGGTAGAAACTTTCGAGGCGAAAAAGTGGCAGCGTGAGAACAGATTTTCGACGATTCGCCGGCCCATAGTGGTTCTATGGGCCAAGAAGCGACGGACATATGGACCACGCAGACACTTTTGCAGCCCGGAAGATTTCTGCCGCCCACGCTCCTAGATGGGAACGGGCTGGCGGTGGATTCGATGACGCGCGCGCAATCAGGCCTGCGCCGCCTCGTACCAGCGCTTGCTGCGGTTGACGATGCGGACCACCGAAAGCATCACCGGCACTTCGATCAGCACGCCGACCACGGTCGCCAGTGCCGCACCGGAGTGCACGCCGAACAAGCCGACGGCGGTGGCCACGGCCAGTTCGAAGAAGTTGCTG
>DATMTH010000177.1:0-22269 GCA_035564915.1 Rhodanobacter sp. | reverse complement strand
CCCCAGAACGTTTCGTCCTAGGTGAGCCGCCCATTCTACATCGCTTTTTTACCTCGTCAACACCTTCGTTGAGAAATTTTTCGTCGAAGTTTGTTGCCGCGACCTTCGTGCGAGGGCGTCTCGTCGAAGGGGCGTGAATCATAGCGCCGTGCGGCTTCGGTGGGAAGAGCCGACGCGTCTTTTTTTCCGGCAAGCCCGCGCGGACACCTTTGCGACCATGGCAGGCTCAAGTGCCGGCTCGCCATGGAGCCGGCACAATGGCTCGTCAGCCGCCCGAGCCGCCCGCGCGCACCAGCTGTCCAGATGGCCGGCCAGACCGCGCATCAATCGGTGCATGCAATGTCGGCACGCTAACGCCTGGCATGGGATCGCGGGAAAGCTGCAGACCGACGCGATACGGGATCAGGTCTTCGGGGCGCAGGTTTTCCAATGCGTCCCAGTCATCTTCGAAGGGAATGAACTGTTGCATGTGATGCTCCTTCGTGGCGCGGCACGGAATCGTGCGCAGGAACATCAAAGCAAGTGGCCCGGTCAAAATGCTGACGCGATCGGGCCATTTGCGGGCGACCCGTGGCGATCAGTCGATTTCGATCATCTCGAAATCATCCTTGGTGGTGCCGCAGTCCGGACAGGTCCAGGTATCGGGCACGTCCTCCCAGCGCGTGCCGGCAGGAATACCCTCTTCAGGCACGCCTTCGGCCTCGTCATAGATATAGCCGCAAACGACACACATCCATTTGCGTACGGCAGCAGTCACGGTGGCACTCTGATTCATGGCAAGACTTCTTCGTGGATCACAAGGGAATGGTGCATTCTCGCAACTCGCCTGGAATTGGGAAAGCATCATCTTGACACCAGATAGTTACCCAAATCATGGAGGGAACCGCTTGAACATCACCGCTTCACTTGCAAGTCATGGTCTGTACGCCATCACCAACGGTCCACGTGCCGATTTGCTGGATGCCGTCGCGCAGGCTCTCGCGGGCGGCGCCAGCCTGCTGCAATACCTCGACGAAGAAACCGATCACGAAAGGCGGCATGCGGAATCCACGGCCATCTTGCGGCTATGTCGCCAACACGGCGTGCCGATGATGATCCACGAAGATGTTGCCTTGGCACACGCCATTGGCGCTGATGGCGTACATGTGGGAGGCTGTGCCGAGGATCTTGCGCGCGCACGCGCGAAACTCGGCCCCAGGGCCATCATCGGGGTTGCCTGTCGCGACTCGCTGGATCATGCACGCACAGCCGTGCGTGGCGGTGCCAGCTACGTGTCGTTCGGTGCCTTCTTTGCCTCGCCCACCAAGCCATTGGCGCCACGCGCATCGATCGATCTGCTGAGGCAAAGCGCCTCACTTGGCGTGCCGCGGGTGGCGATCGGCGGAATCACCGCGGACAATGGCAAATTGCTTGTCGAGGCAGGTGCGGAGTACTTGGCTTCCATATCCTCCGTATTCGGCGCAGCTGACATCCGCCACGCTGCCCGACGCCTCGCCGATCTGTATGTCCAGCCCCCGGAAAATTGACGATGACCAATCACGAACTGTTCGAACGCGCCCTTCCCCTGATGCCGGGAGGAGTGAATTCACCGGTGCGCGCCTTCAAGTCGGTTGGTGGCGAACCGTTTTTCACCGAACGCGCGGAAGGACCCTACCTGTGGGATGTCGAGGGCAAGCGCTACATCGACTATGTCGGGTCGTGGGGGCCGATGATCGTCGGGCACAACCATCCCTCGGTCCGCGAAGCCGTCGAACGCGCGGTGACGAAGGGACTGTCCTTCGGCACACCTTGTGAAGCCGAAATCACCATGGCGGAGACCCTCACCCGTCTGATTCCCTCGATGGACATGGTTCGCATGGTCAACTCCGGTACGGAAGCCACGATGTCGGCGATCCGACTCGCCCGTGGCGCCACCGGCCGCAGCAAGATCGTGAAATTCGAGGGTTGCTACCACGGTCACGGCGACAGCTTCCTGGTCAAGGCCGGTTCCGGCGCGCTGACCTTCGGTGTGCCGACTTCACCGGGCGTGCCGAAGGCGAACGCCGACCTCACGCTCACCCTGCCCTACAACGACATCGATGCCGCCAAGGTGTTGTTTGCCGAGCAGGGCAACCAGATCGCCGGCCTGATCATCGAGCCGGTCGCCGGCAACATGAATTGCATTCCCCCCGTGGATGGCTATCTGCAGAGCCTGCGCGAACTCTGCACGAATCACGGCGTGTTGCTGATCTTCGACGAAGTGATGACCGGCTTCCGGGTCGCGCTGGGTGGGGCGCAAACGCATTATGGCGTCACACCTGATTTGACCACGTTCGGCAAGATCATCGGCGGCGGCATGCCGGTAGGTGCATATGGCGGCCGGCGCGAGTTGATGGAACAGATCGCACCATCCGGACCGATCTACCAGGCCGGCACGCTGAGCGGCAACCCGGTGGCGATGGCCGCCGGCCTGGCCATGCTGAAACTGATCCAGGCACCCGGCTTTTACGACACGCTCGCCGCGCGGACACGTCTGCTCACCGATGGCTTCCAGTCGGTCGCCGATGGCGAAGGCGTGGCTTTCAGCACCCATTGCGTGGGCGGCATGTTCGGGCTCTTCTTCAGCGCGGAAAGCGTGACCAGTTATGCGCAGGCGACAGCGGCAGATACCGTCCTGTTCAACCGCTTCTTCCACGGCATGCTCAAGCGCGGCGTGTACCTGGCCCCTTCCGCATTCGAGGCCGGGTTCATGTCCAGCGCCCACGGTGATCAGGATATCGCGGACACGCTGGAAGCCGCACGCAGCGCACTGCGCGAAGCGAAAAGCTGACTCACCAGGTTCCGGTATTGGGCATGGATGCCCATGGCTCGCGGGGCGGCAGCTGACCTTCCTGCAGCAACTCGATCGAGATCAGGTCGGGCGAACGTACAAATGCCATGTGGCCATCGCGAGGCGGGCGATGGATCATGTAGCCCATTGCCTGCAAGCGTTCGCAGGTGGCGTAGATGTCATCGACTCGAAATGCCAGATGACCGAAGTTGCGCGCCGAGCCGTAGTCTTCCTGCGAGCCCCAGTTCCAGGTCAGTTCGATCTCGGCCTCGGGGCTTTCCGATGCGGACAGGAATATCAGCGTGAATTTCCCCTCGGGAACTTCCTTGCGGCGTACTTCGCGCAGGCCAAGGCCTTCGCAGTAGAAACGCAGCGATGCGTCGAGGTCGTGCACACGCACCATGCTGTGGAGATACTTCATGGGAGGGCTCCTGATTGAATCGGATGTTTCAGCTCAGCTTGCAGCGAAATCGCTCAACGCCGCGTGCAGACGACCCAGACCCTCGGCCAGCTCTTCGTCGGTGATGGTCAATGCCGGCACGAAGCGCAGCACGTCCGGCCCCGCCTGCAACAGCAGCAAGCCATGAGCGGCGGCATGGTCAAGGATCACGCCGGCGTTGCCCTTGTGTGCCTCGCCCAGCACGGCGCCGATCATCAAGCCGCGGCCGCGCACCTCGGCGAACAGGTTCAGCTCATGGTTGATGCGAGCCAGCCCGGCACGCAATGCATTTGCCTGCCGCTCCACATTCACCAGCACCGCCGGGGAAGCCAGCTTGGCCAGCGCCACCCGCGCGACCGCCGCAGCCATCGGATTGCCGCCGAAGGTCGTGCCATGCGCGCCGTACTGCATCACCTCGGCCACTTTCGCACCGGCCAGCATCGCGCCGATCGGAAATCCGCAGCCCAGCGCCTTGGCCAGGGTCACGATGTCCGGTGTGACGCCGTCATGGGCGTGTGCGAACAGCATGCCGGTGCGCCCCATGCCGCACTGGATTTCGTCCAATACCAGCAGCGCGTCATGTTGATCACACAGTTCGCGAACACGCTTCAGGAAACCGGGTGCAGCCGGCACCACGCCGCCTTCGCCCTGAACCGGCTCCAGCATCACGGCGGCGATACCGCCTGCGGCAAAAGCCTGCTCCAGTGACGCTGCGTCATTGAAGTCGAGATAGTGGAAGCCTGCTGGCAGCGGTTCGTAGCCCGCCTGGTATTTCGGCTGCGCGGTGGCCGTCACGGTGGCCAATGTGCGTCCGTGGAACGAACCACGAAAAGTGATGATCGTGCGTTGCTCCGGCCCCCGCCCCTTCGATGCCGCCCACTTGCGCACCAGCTTGATCGCTGCCTCGTTGGCTTCGGCACCGGAGTTGCACAGGAACACCCGCTCGGCAAATGGTGCCGCCTTCACCAGCTCTTCGGCCAGACGCAGTGGCGGCTCGGTGAAAAACACATTGCTGGCATGCCACAACTTGACTGCCTGCGCGGCCAGAGCGGCCAGCAGATCCGGATCCTGATGGCCGAGGGCGTTCACCGCGATGCCGGCGCCGAGATCGATGTAGTCACGACCGTCGGTATCCCAGACCCGGGCACCGTTGCCGTGATCAAGCACCACCTCGCGTGGCTTGTATACGGGCAGCCAGTAACGTCGACCAAGGTCGATCAGTCCTGATGCAGTTTCATTCGGCGATGACATGGCTTGCTCCGGGCGCCGTGGTCATGGCGACCCATGCTTGTGGAACAGGGTGGGTTGGCTCAGTCCAGGAACAGGTCGGGCAGCAGGGGGCTGCCCGGCTGCACGGCGTATTGGTCAAAATCATTCATGCCCGACTCACGCAACACCTCCTCGTCAATCGCGAAATGACCGGTGTAGTCACGCGACGGTCGCGTGAGAATGTCATGCGCGGCATCGGCGACGATCTCGGGCTTGCGGCAATGTTCCGGCTGCACGCCATCGATCATGCCGATCGCCGCGGTGGCGATCACGGTACGCGGCCACAGCGCATTGACCGCGATGCCAAGCGGTGCGAATTCCGGACTCATGCCGAGCACACACAGGCTCATGCCGTATTTGGCAATGGTGTAGGCGGTGTGTGGCGCGAACCATTTCGGGTCGAGGCTCGGTGGCGGCGACAACATCAATACATGCGGATTGGCTGCCCGCTGCAGGTATGGCAGGCAACTGCGGGTGACCAGGAACGTGCCACGGGTATTGACCTGCTGCATCAGGTCGAAGCGCTTCATCGGCGTATCCGTGGTCCCGGCCAGCCAGATCGCGCTGGCGTTGTTGACCACGATGTCGATGCCGCCGAAATGTTCCGCCGCCTGCGCCGCCGCGGCCACGACCTGGGCCTCTTCGCGGATGTCCACCTGCAACGCCAGCGCCTTGCCACCGGCGGCCTCGATTTCCGCCGCCGCCGTATGGATGGTGCCGGGCAACTTCGGATTGGGTACCGCACTCTTGGCTGCGATCACGATATTGGCCCCGTCCCGCGCAGCACGCAGAGCAATCGCCAGCCCGATGCCTCGTGAGGCACCGCTGATGAACAAGGTCTTGCCAGCCAAGGTTGCCATGCGCATCGACTCCGTCAGAAAGCACACAGTTTAGCCGGGTGTGCGGCGCTAGGGCTTCTGGAAGCGTGGCAGGATGTCGCGCAGTTCGGCCAATCGTTGCAACGGATCGACCAGCTCCAGCATGCGCTGCTGCTCGCCGGAATCCAGCGGCAACAATTCGGCCAGCCGAAACCCGAGCCAGCTGGCGTCGTCATACGCATTGCGCGGAACGTGCCGCCAATGTGGGGCCATCGTCTCGATCAGTCGTTCGAGAATGCTCTGCAGCAGGGCAAACTCCACCGGCACCGGCAATTGGGGTTCGACCGGCCAGACTTCGGCATGGCCGCGCAGCAAGCCGTCCGAGCGCACCCGGGTACGCTCCACCCGGAAACGCAAACTGCCTTCGGCGACGATGCCTAGCAAGCCATCTTCATCACGATGAAAATCGATGATCCTGGCCATCGTACCCACCGCCGCGGGCACCGCAGCCTCTCCGGCCTCATGACCCTGCAGAATCAGGCAGACACCGAAATCACTGTCATGGCGCGTGCATTCGCGCACCAGGTCGAGGTAACGCGGCTCGAAGATGCGCAGCGACAATTGCCCTGCGGGAAACAGCACCGAGGCAAGTGGAAACAACGGCATCTCTATGAGAGAGGACTCGACGGCCATAGGCTGAGTGTATTCAGTACCCCCGGAATGGTCAGTGTCAGCGAGCGACACCGAATCAGTCGCCACGCAGACTCTCGACAAAACGCCTCGGCGCCGCCTCGAAGCCGCCATTGGACATGAAGATCACCTGATCGCCAACCCGTACCTGATCACGCAGACTGGCGATCAGCGCATCCACCGTCTGCACCGTCGTGCCACGACCCGCCAACGCCGCAGTGACCTCGTTCGCATTCCAGGGCAGCTCGGGGCGATGCAGAAACACCACCGCATCCGCATCGATCAGGGACGGTGCCAGCGCCTGTGCATGCGCACCTTGTCGCATCGAGTTGGAGCGCGGCTCCAGCGCTACCAGAATGCGTGCCCCGCCCACTTTCGCGCGCAATCCGGCGAGTGTTGTCGCGATTGCCGTCGGATGATGGGCGAAGTCGTCGTACACGCGCACGCCATTCACTTTGCCAACCAGCTCCATTCGCCGCTTGACGCTCTCGAACGAGGCGAAAGCCGGCAACAGCGCTTGCGGGTCGGCCCCTGCTGCTGCTGCTGCCGCGAGTGCAGCAAGTGCGTTCATCACACTGTGGTTGCCCAGCAGCGGCCAGCGCACTGCGCCGATCGACCGACCCTGCCGGTACACGTTGAAGTGCGACCCATCCGCCTCGATCAACCGGGCTTGCCAATCACCCGTACCAATGCCGAAGGTTTCCACGGGTGTCCAGCAGCCCATCGCCAGCACCTCGGCAAGTCGCTCGTCATGTGCATTGACGATCAGTCGCCCATTGCCCGGCACGGTACGCACAAGGTGATGGAACTGACGCTGGATCGCCATCACATCGGGAAAGATATCTGCGTGGTCGTATTCGAGATTGTTGAGGATGGCGATGCGCGGATGGTAGTGCACGAACTTCGAACGCTTGTCGAAGAACGCGGTATCGTATTCGTCAGCTTCGATAACGAAAGGCAGAAGGGGGTCAGAGTCACTTTTTTGCGCCGCTCGATCATTGCCGGACGAAGCTGAAAAGTGACTCTGCTCCCTTTTTCCCCCAAGCCGCGCCGACACCCCGAAATTCCCCGGCACCCCGCCGACCAGGAACCCCGGCGCCATGCCGGCGCTTTCGAGCAGATGCGCCAGCAGGCTCGTGGTGGTGGTTTTGCCATGGGTCCCTGCCACCGCCAGCACGTCGCGCCGGGCGAGCACTGTCTCGCCCAACCACTGCGGGCCGGATATATAAGGCAGACGCCGGTCGAGCATGTATTCGACTGCCGGGTTGCCTCGCGTCATCGCGTTGCCGACGACCACCATATCCGGTGCCGGCTGCAGGTGTTCGGCCGAGTAGCCGCTCATCAGGCTGATGCCGAGCGCCTCCAACTGGGTGCTCATCGGCGGATAGACGTTGGCATCGGAGCCTTCCACCACATGGCCAAGCTCGCGCGCCAACGCCGCGACGCCGCCCATGAAGGTGCCGCAAATGCCGAGGATATGCAGACGCATCGGGTGGAATCCTTGAACCCGCTTCAAGTGCAGCGGGATGCCATCAGCCAGTAGCGGCCGACTCGTTCTGCAATGCCTGCTTGACGCGGGCAGTGACGTCAGCCAGTTCGCCGACCCCGTCGACTTGCTGCAATTTGCCGCGCCGGGCGTAGAAATCAGCCACCGGCGCGGTCTGTTCGGCGTAGATGGCAAGGCGCTTGCGTACCGTTTCCGGATTGTCGTCGGCGCGACCTTCTGCCTTGAAGCGGATTTCGCAGCGACCGATGATCGTCTCGTTCGGCACGTCGAGCTTCACCACGGCATCCAGCGGCTGACCGATTTTCGCCAGCAGGTGATCAAGCGCATCGGCCTGGGCCAGGTTGCGCGGATAACCGTCGAGGATGAAACCCGCCCTGGCATCGTCCTGCGCCAGACGCTCTTCCAGCATGCCCAGCAGGATGTCATCGGAAACCAGCTGACCGGCATCCATCACCGCCTTGGCTTTCAAACCCATCGCCGTACCTGCGGTCACCGCGGCACGCAGCATGTCACCGGTGGAGATATGCGGCACGCCGAGTTCGGTTTTCAGCCGGGCAGCCTGCGTGCCTTTGCCCGAGCCGGGCGCACCAAGTAGGACGAGTCGCATAATGCTCCACAAGTTCGTCGGGCTGCCGCACACTGCAGCAGTGCGCCCGATTCCCAGATTGAGCGTCAAATTAGCGTCTGCGCCCGATCCCGTCAAACAGCAACACTCGCCGCTCGTCGCCAAATTATTGTTGCAAAAGAGATTTGTCATTCGACGACGCCCTGCGCCTCCATCAGATCGAGGATACCCATGAGCCCCAGCCATCGTTCCAGCATCCCTACCGGCAACCTGCTGTACGCCCAATCCGGTGGCGTGACCGCAGTGATCAATGCCACTGCCGCCGGCGTGATCGACACCGCTCGCGACAGCGGCATCAAGGCATACGCCGCGCGCAATGGCATCCTTGGCGCTCTGCGCGAGGACTTGATCGACACCTCGAAAGAATCGGCCAGCACCATCCGTGCCTTGCGCCACACACCGGGCGGCGCGTTCGGCTCATGCCGCTACAAGCTGAAGTCGCTGGAGGACAACCGCGTCGAGTACGAACGGCTGATCGAAGTGTTCCGCGCCCACGAGATCCGCTGGTTTCTCTACAACGGTGGCAATGACTCGGCCGACACCGCCTTGAAGATCTCGCAGCTGGGCAAGGCCATGAACTACGACATTCGCTGCATCGGTGTGCCCAAGACGGTGGATAACGACCTCGCCGTCACCGATTGCTGTCCCGGCTTCGGCTCGGTCGCGAAATACACCGCGATCTCCACCCTCGAAGCGAGCCTCGACGTGGCTTCGATGGCCGAGACTTCGACCAAGGTCTTCATTCTCGAGGTGATGGGTCGCCATGCCGGCTGGATCGCCGCTGCCGCCGGGCTGGCCGGGGAAGACGCGGATGCGGCGCCGCATATCATCCTGTTTCCCGAAAACGCTTTCGACGAAGCAGCCTTCCTGGCCAAGGTGAAAGCAACCGTCGAACGCGTCGGCTGGTGCACCGTGGTGGCCTCCGAAGGAGTGCGCAACGCGGCCGGGCAATTCCTCGCCGAAGCCGGTACCCGCGATGCGTTCGGTCACGCCCAACTCGGCGGGGTGGCGCCGGTGCTGGCTGCGCTGGTGAAAGAGAGGCTCGGCTACAAATATCACTGGGCATTGCCGGATTACCTGCAACGCTCGGCACGGCACGCGGCCTCTGCGGTCGACGCCGAACAGGCCTATGCGGTTGGCAAGGCCGCCGTGCGCTACGCGCTGGATGGCATGAATGCGGTGATGCCGGTCATCGTGCGCAACAGCGATGTGCCTTATCGCTGGAAGATCGAGCCCGCGCCGCTGGCAAAAATCGCCAATCGCGAAAAGAAGATGCCGAAGAACTTCATCAGCCGCGACGGCTTCGGTATCACGGCGGCCGCGCGTCGCTATCTGGCACCGCTGATCCATGGCGAAGCGCCCCTTCCCTACGGCAAGAACGGCCTGCCTCGCTACGTGCAGCTCAAACAAATTGCGGTGAAGAAGAAGCTGGAGGCATTTCCACGCTGAGGCGGCAGGCGGGTTGAAGCGGCTTTTGCTGAGTGGCTGCTGAAACCGCGACACCCTGGCCGGACTACGTTCAGGCGCAGGTTTTTACGGTGGAGCAGCCATGGTCGTGGCTCGAAGATCCACGGCCGTCCACCGAGGAGACCTGACATGAAACAGATCAGCCGCCTGCTCATTGCCCTTGCATTGCTCGGCACGGGCAGTCTCGCACTGGCCGACCAGAGCCATCGCGGCCACGACCGCCGCGGCCAGGACCACGGTCAGCGCGACCATCATCAGGACCGGCGCCATGTCGAACAGCGTCAGGCCGATCATCGCCGTCACGACGAGCGCCACAGTGACCGTCACGACGAGCGCCGCTACGTCCGCCAGCACGATGGCCGCTACCACCGTGATGGCTACTATCGCGGTGACTACTATCGCGGTGGCTATCGCCACATTTATCCGCGCTACGAACATGTGCGCTGGGTTCGCGGCCATCGCTACTACGGCCCTGACTATGTCGTGCGCAACTACGGCTACTACCGTTTGCGCCCGCCGCCGCGCGGCTATCGCTGGATACGTGCCGACAACGACTTCCTGCTGGTGGCGATCACCACCGGCGTGATTCTGGATATGGCCTTGCGTTGATTTCGCGTCAATCCCGATGAACCGGGGGCCATGCCGCGCAGGCATGGCTTTCCCTTGCCGCGCTGCGCCGCACAACGCCCGCTGCAACAACCTCTGCCTATACTCCATGCGACCGCCCATTCCGGACGGCCACTGACAACCGATGGGGAGGCTCCGATGCTGCAGCAGTATGGCTGGTGGATCGTTCTGGCGTGTGCGGTAGTGGCGGTTTTGTATGGCGCGATTTCCTCGCGCTGGATCCTGGCGCAATCGCCAGGCAACGAGCGGATGCAGGAAATCGCCGCCGCCATCCAGGAAGGCGCGCGCGCTTACCTCAACCGGCAATACACCACCATCGGCATGGTCGGCGTGGTGTTGCTGCTGCTGATCGGATGCTTCCTCAATTGGCCCACCGCAGTGGGCTTTTTATTGGGCGCTGTTCTATCCGGTGCGGCCGGTTACATCGGCATGAACGTGTCGGTGCGCGCCAACGTGCGTACCGCGGAGGCCGCCCGTGGCGGCTTGAGCAAGGCGATGGACGTCGCTTTCCGTGGCGGCGCGATCACCGGCATGCTGGTGGTCGGGCTGGCCCTGCTCGGCGTGGCCGGCTACTGGCTGGTGCTCAATCGCATGGGCATCACCGGCGAAGCGGGTTTGCATGCGCTGGTCGGTTTCGCCTTCGGCAGCTCGCTGATCTCGATTTTCGCGCGGTTGGGTGGTGGCATTTTCACCAAGGGCGCGGACGTCGGTGCGGACCTGGTCGGCAAGGTCGAGGCCGGCATTCCCGAGGATGACCCGCGCAACCCGGCGGTGATTGCCGACAACGTCGGCGACAACGTCGGTGACTGCGCCGGCATGGCGGCCGACCTGTTCGAAACCTATGCGGTGACGGTGATCGCCACCATGCTGCTGGGCAGCCTGATGGCCAGTGAGGTCGGTGCCAATGCGGTGCTGTATCCGCTGTTGCTGGGCGGGGTGTCGATCATCGCGTCGATCATCGGCACGTTGTTCGTCAAGGTGAAGGCAGGCGGCTCGATCATGGGCGCGCTGTACAAGGGCGTGATCGTCTCGGCCGTACTGGCCGCTGCCGCGTTCTACCCGATCACCATGAAACTGATGCCCGACTTCAGCCACGGCGCGGTGAACCTGTGGGGCTGCACCCTGATCGGCCTGGCGCTCACCGGCGCGATCGTGTGGATCACCGAGTACTACACCGGCACCGAGTACAAGCCGGTGCAGCACATCGCGGCGGCCTCCACTACCGGCCACGGCACCAACATCATCGCCGGTCTCGGCGTGTCGATGAAGTCCACCGCATGGCCGGTGCTCGCAGTATGCGCCGCGATCTGGGGCGCCTACGCCCTGGGTGGCCTGTACGGCATCGCCGTCGCGGCGACCGCGATGCTGTCGATGGCCGGCATGATCGTGGCGCTGGATGCGTATGGGCCGATCACCGACAACGCCGGCGGCATCGCCGAGATGGCCGACCTGCCACCGGAAGTGCGTGGGGTCACCGATCCGCTCGACGCTGTCGGCAATACCACCAAGGCGGTGACCAAGGGTTATGCAATCGGTTCGGCGGCGCTGGCGGCACTGGTGCTGTTCGCCGACTACACGCACAACCTCAGCCAGCATTTCAGCGGCTCCATCGTGAGCTTCGACCTGTCGAACCACTACGTGATCATCGGCCTGCTGATCGGCGGCCTGATCCCCTACCTGTTCGGCGCGATGGCGATGGAAGCGGTCGGTCGGGCCGCCGGTGCAGTGGTGGTGGAAGTGCGTCGCCAGTTCCGTGACATCCCGGGCATCATGGCCGGCACCGCCAAGCCGGAATACTCGCGCGCGGTGGACATGCTGACCAAATCCGCGATCCGTGAAATGATCGTGCCGTCGCTGCTGCCGGTACTGGTGCCGGTGCTGGTGATCTTCGGCTTCAAGTGGCTCGGCGGCCCGGAAGCCGGCGCGCAGGCGCTCGGTGGCGTGCTGATCGGCACCATCGTTACCGGCCTCTTCGTGGCGATCTCGATGACCACCGGCGGCGGTGCCTGGGACAACGCCAAGAAGTACATCGAGGACGGCCACCATGGCGGCAAGGGGTCGGAAGCGCACAAGGCCGCGGTCACCGGTGACACCGTGGGTGACCCGTACAAGGACACCGCCGGCCCGGCAGTGAATCCGCTGATCAAGATCATCAACATCGTGGCACTGCTGCTGATCCCGCTGCTGTAGACCACAATTGTCCGGCCACAAGAAAGTCCCGCCTCGGCGGGACTTTTTGTATGGCACGCGATGATCCGCCTGACTTTGACGATGCATCCTCGTATGCTCGGCAAGACACGTCTGATCAACCACCGATCAGGCATCACGCCCACATTCCCGGGAGGGATTCCGATGAAACCGGTCTGGCTGATTCTGGCGCTTGGCGCCACACTTGTCGGCATGCATGACGCCAACGCCAAGAGCACGACACCCACCGCAACAGCCAATACGGCACAGGGTGAAGACGATCCATTCCTGTGGCTGGAACAGGTGCACAGCGACCGTTCGATGGCCTGGGTGAAACAGGAAAACGCGAAAACCACCGCACGGTTCGCCGACGGTACCCGGTTCGACAAGACCCGCGACGACATTCTTGAAGTGCTCGATTCGGATGCGCGCATTCCCTACGTCAATCGCATGGGCAGCGAGCTGTACAACTTCTGGCGCGATCAGGCACACCCGCGCGGCGTCTGGCGCCGGACCACACTGGCCGAATACCGCAAGGCCGAGCCGAAGTGGGAGGTGCTGCTGGACATCGATGCATTGAACAAGGCCGAAGGCAAGCGCTGGGTATTCAAGGGTGCACAGTGCCTGAAACCGAAGTTCGAGCGTTGTCTTATTTCGCTCTCTCCCGATGGCGGCGATGCCGTTGCCGTGCGTGAGTTCAGCATTCCGCACAAGACCTTCGTCAAGCACGGTTTCGAGCTGCCGGTGGCGAAAAGCGAGGTCAGCTGGATCGACGCAAACACCATCTACGTCGGAACCGATTTCGGTGCCGGCTCGATGACCGAGTCGAGCTATCCACGCATCATCAAGGAGTGGAAGCGCGGTACCCCACTGTCGGATGCCACCACGGTGTATGCGGGCAAATCCGACGACCTGGCGGTCAGCGCCTTCCACGACCCCACGCCAGGTTACGAGCGTGACTTCGTCTCGGTCGCCAAGGACTTCTTCCACAGCGAGTTGTTCCTGCGCAACGGCGCCAAACTCACGCGCGTCGACGTGCCTGCAGATGCCGGCACCGATGCCCATCGCGCATGGCTGCTGGTGCAGACACGGTCGCCTTGGACCGTGGCCGGTTCCACCTATCCGTCAGGTGCGCTGCTGGCCACCAACTTTGATGATTTCATCGCCGGCAAGCGGCAGTTCACCGTACTGTTCAAGCCTGATGCACATACCGCCCTGTCCGGCTACGCGTGGACGAAACATCACCTGATCCTGGACATCCTGGATGACGTCAAGAGTCGACTCGAGGTACTCACCTCGCCGCACATGGCCGGCCCGGATGAGGGCTGGCAGCCCAGGGCAATGCCCGGCGCACCGGCACTGAGCACGATCAGCGTCATCGATACCGACCCCGATCACAGTGACGAATACTGGCTCAATGTGGCTGGCTTCCTTACCCCGTCGTCACTGGAACGAGGGGTGCTGGGCGATGAACCGGCACAGACCATCAAGCAGGAGCCCGCCTTCTTCGACGCATCCAAGTTCACGGTCAGCCAGCACTTCGTGCAATCGAAGGATGGCACTCGGGTGCCGTATTTCGAGATTGCGCCGAAAGACATCAAGCTGGATGGTTCCAACCGCACCTTGCTGTACGGCTATGGCGGCTTTGAAGTATCCCTGTTGCCGCACTACAGCGGCAGCATCGGCCGAGCCTGGCTTGAGCGTGGCGGCATCTACGTGGTGGCGAATATCCGTGGCGGTGGCGAGTATGGCCCGCGCTGGCACAAGGCGGCACTCAAGGCGGATCGTCCGCGTGCGTACGAAGATTTTGCGGCGGTGGCCGAAGACCTGATCAAGCGCGGGGTCACCTCGGCCAAGCACCTGGGTGCCGAGGGCGGCAGCAATGGCGGCCTGCTGATGGGCAACATGCTGACGACCTATCCGCAGCTGTTCGGTGCGATCGCCTGCGAGATACCGCTGCTGGACATGAAGCGCTACTCGCATCTTTCCGCCGGCGCCTCGTGGATGGCCGAGTATGGCAATCCGGATACCGCCGACTGGAGCTTCATCAAGACCTTTTCGCCCTACCAGAACGTGAAGAAGACCGGCCATTACCCACCGGTGCTGTTCTACACCACCACCAGCGATGACCGGGTCGGCCCGGTACAGGCGCGCAAGATGGCCGCGAAAATGCAAGCGCAGGGGCACCCGAACGTATGGTTCTACGAGAACCTCGAAGGCGGCCACGGCGCCGGCGCAGACAACAAGCAGTCCGCGCACATGCATGCGATGGCCTATGACTTCCTGTGGGATCAGCTGCAGTAGTTCGATCCGGGCCACGCCGGCTCCCCGCTGACGTGGCCCGGTGAGATGTCGTGAAGTATCCTTGGCCGCACTCAACCAGCAACGCCGTCATGTCTGCACGCACCACGATCAATCCCGAACTGCGTGAATGGATTCTCGCCACCACCCGGGCCGGCCACGGCATCCCGGACGTGCTTCAGATGATGAAGGATCACGGCTACGACCCGCGGCAAAGCCGCAGCATCGTGGCCGACGTGCTGAAACTGCCGCTGGCCACACTGACCGCCAGTACGTCCAGGCCCGCTTCGCCGGGATTGCGCACGCGTCATCCCGACGGACCGGTGGTGTGTGTCGACGGACGCAACATCGACATCTCGCTCAGCGTCGACATGCCGCCGCTGCGGGTACTGGACGGCTTGCTCGACGATTCCGAATGTGCCGAATTGATCGATCTGGCGAGGCCACGGCTGCAGCGCGCGCTCACCGTCGATGACAACGGCGGGCAACAGGTGGATCATCGCCGCACCAGTGAAGGCATGTTTTTCACGCCGAACGAATTGCCGCTGATCGGCCGCATCGAGCAGCGCCTGGCCGGCCTGCTTGGCATGCCGGTCAGCCATGGCGAAGGCCTGCAGATCCTGCATTACCTGCCCAGCCAGGAATATGAACCGCACTTCGACTGGTTCGATCCCGCACTGCCCGGCTACGACACCATTACCAGAATCGGCGGGCAACGTATCGCCAGCGTGGTGATGTACCTGAACACGCCTGAAAAAGGTGGCGCCACGGCGTTCCCTGCCCTCGGACTGAGCGTGACTGCACGCCGTGGTTCGGCCGTGTATTTCGCCTATGAAGGCGGCGACCAGAGCTCGCTGCATGCCGGCCTGCCGGTGGAACGGGGCGAAAAGTGGATCGCCACCAAATGGTTGCGCGAACGACCGTTCCGCACTCCCTGATCAGACATGCCTTCGCGCACTGCCCGGCAACCCAGGCGGTTGCTGCGATGCAGCAGTGATTGGCGTATCCTTGTCGGCCAACTTGTCCATTCACACCTGAGGATTCCCCATGGGTCTGCATCTCGTCCCCGCTGGTCGCGACGTACCGAACGAAATCAACGTCATCATCGAAATCCCGAAGGACGCCGAGCCGATCAAGTACGAGGTGGAGAAAGAGAGTGGCGCTATTTTCGTCGACCGCATCCTGTCCACGCCGATGCGCTATCCATGCAATTACGGCTACGTGCCGGGCACTCTCGGCGGTGACGGCGACCCGCTGGATGCCCTGGTGATCCTGCCGCTGCCGCTGATTCCCGGTGCAGTGATCCGCTGCATCCCGGTAGGCATGCTGAAGATGTCTGACGAAGCCGGTAGCGACGAGAAACTGATCGTGCTGCCCGCCCCGAAGATCTTCCCGGGTTATTCGCATATCACCGACATGAGCGGCGTCTCGCCACACTGGCTTGAGCGCATCGGCCATTTCTTCGAGCACTACAAGGATCTGGAGAAAGGCAAGTGGGTGAAGGTCGAAGGCTGGGTCGGTGCCGACGAAGCGAAAGCCGAAATCCTGGCCGGTGTGCAACGCTACAAGACCAGCCACGGGTAAGCCCCGCACAGATGCGCACGTCGGCGGCGCACCACCGCAAGGTGGCGCGCCGCTTTCATTTCAAGGGTCTCAGCCGCGCTTGAGCAACTCGCGCAAGTCGATGATCGCCGCGTTGGCACGCGAAACATAGTTCGCCATCACCAACGAGTGGTTGGCGAAGAAGCCGAACGGCGAGCCGTTCAGCACCATCGGGCTGTGCAATGGACGCTGCGCGTCCTCCAGCTCGCGGATCACCTGCTCCAGGCTGACATCGGCGTGCTTGGAACGGAGAATCGGGCCGAAATCCTGCTGGATCGCCTTGAGCTGTTCCAGCAGTGTCCATGTGTAACCGCGCGCCTCGTAGAAGTTGTCGTCGATCTTGGTCCATGGTGTCTTCACCATCCGGCCGCCATCGGGTGTTCGTGCTGTAGCTGCGCTGGCCGGATCATCCGAGCCATCGACGTCACCGATGCGAACCTGGCCCACGCTGGCCGACAACCGCTGCGACAACGAGCCCAATCGCGACGAGACCAGCTGCAGATAGTCGGCCAGGTTGTCCGCCCGCGCATAGAAATGTGCGCCGCTGTCCTGCGCATCGCCAAGTCGGCCAAGATAGCCGTCCAGATGCTTGATCGCCTTGCGATACTGGCTTTCGGAACTGGGCAGCAGCCAGCGATCATTCGGACTGTTCAGCAGCGGGTCGGCCTCGGCCAGATCCTTGTCTTCGGTCGATTGCGTTTGCGAGCGGCTGAAATCGTTGCGCAACGCGCGCACCAGATCGCGTGAGGCCGTCAGCGAGCCGAACTCCCAGTTCGGCAGGTTGTCCATCAACACACCCGGCGGCAGCTTGTCGTTGCTGAGATAGCCGCCACGCTTGTCCAGCAGGGTTTGCACCGAGGTGATCAGGGTGACCGTGGTGGTCGCACCGGTACTGAGCGGCCGCTTCATCTCCCGCATCTGCGCCTGGGTCACCGCCAGTGGATCGAACAACGCGGGCTCGGTATCCCACCACCACATCAGCCCGCCGACGATCAGAATCAGCACGGCAAGCAGCACCGCGATCGCGCGACCGATGCCTCGGCGCGGCGGATGCATCAAATCCGGGTTCGACATCGGGCAGCTCCTGCGTGCAATCGAAAGACCAGCGCAGCTTACAACGTGAGCCGCAACAGGTTGCGCGATTGTTTGACAAGCCCGCGGTACGGCCCCCCTCGTCTCTCGTCAGCTGCGCTTTGCCGCGGACTTGCGCGACGGACCCGGCTTGGCGGGCTCGCCCTTCTTGCCGATCTGCTCGAGCAAGGTGTTCATGTCCTCGGCATGCTCCTCCTCCATCGCCAGGATGCTTTCCAGCACGCGGCGGGTGGTCGGATCGTCGGCACCGACGTAGTTGATCATCTCGCGATAGCTGTCGATGGCGATGCGCTCGGCAACCAGATCCTCCTTGATCATGTCGGCAAGATCTTCGCCTTCCACATAATCGGCATGGCTGCGATCGACCAGACCGACCGGCGACAGGTTCGGCTTGCCCTCGAGCTGGGTGATACGTTCGGCGATCAGGTCGGCATGCCCCTGCTCCTCATTCGCATGCGCGAGAAACTCGGCCTTGATCGCCTGCGAGTTGATGCCTGAAGCCATGAAGTAGTGATACTTGTAGCGCAGCACGCATACCAGCTCGGTCGCCAACGCCTGGTTGAGCAGCTTGACCACCGTCTCACGATCGGCGCTGTATCCGGCGGTCATCGCGCCCTTGTCGATGTTCTTGCGCGCCTGTTTGCGGATGTTCTCGATATCGCTGACGAACGGCTTGGTCTTGGCCATGACTTGCTCCTGCAGACATTGAGGTGGCACGGAGTCACGTGCCGCCACGGGAATTCGGCGCAGGATATGCGTTCAGGCGAAAAAGCCAGGTGAAGATGTTGCGGATCCCCGGCCGCTCCCGGCACGCAGATCATCCCCCGGCGAATCGACGCGCCCGTTCGATGGTGGCCTGCAGCCGTGGCAGCATAGGTT
Source organism: Rhodanobacter sp. (assembly GCA_035564915.1). Classification (GTDB taxonomy): domain Bacteria; phylum Pseudomonadota; class Gammaproteobacteria; order Xanthomonadales; family Rhodanobacteraceae; genus Rhodanobacter. The sequence goes on along the minus strand of DATMTH010000177.1, from coordinate 3,957 downwards.
CAATGAGGTCGGCGTGCCGTTTCCACTTGTCGGTTGCCGGCGGCGACAGCGTGAAACGCGACAACGGCAACGTACCGGCAAACGGCTGATCCCAGTCAAATCCGAGCACTCCCCCCAGCCGCGCCACTTCGGTCTGTGGATCAGCAATGAGTGCATCGTAATGCACCACATGGCACCGCCCGGCCGGCATGGCTTCGAGATCGTCCAGCAAAATGCGCGTGGTGGCCTCCCATTGCGCAGCCACGATCTCGGCCAAGGGGCGTCCGATCAGTTCACGCCAATCGGGTACCAGTATCAGCGACCATGGCAGGCCGCTCCAGCCGGGTAATTGGGGGTAGGTGCGAAAGCGGCCCGATTCCCAGGCCTCGAGCATGCTGCTCAGGGTCTGTCGCGGATCACGATGCAGATAAATGAAATGCGCTTCCGGAAAGACCCTGGCCATGAACGGCACACGCAAGGCGTTTTTCGGCGTCTTCTCCAGCAATCGCACCGGCAATTGCATCGGTGCTTGCCCGTCACGGTCACGCAGCTCCGCGTGGAAGCGCCGCCGCAACTCGTCCGCCAGCTCAGCTGTCACTGCCCCGGCGTCCAGCCGATTGGAATCGAAATCCCGGTGACCAGGGTGCAGCACAGACAGACCTTCGATGAGCGCATGACTTTCGTGCCCGATGGTATGCAAGCCCGGCGCACGGGCCAATGTTTCGAACAACAAAGTCGAGCCGGCGCGCGGTGGCGACATGATGAAGATCGGGCGCTCGAACACGGGATCACCCGGCGCATTCCCGGCCGACCTTGATGGCACCGGAGGCGGAACCTTCGCCGGATCACTGGCATAGCCGGCCAACCCCTGATCAGCTAGCGCGACACGCAGGATCATTGCCCGCAAGGTGTTCATGAACAACGCGCCATTGATCAATTGCAAGGACACGGCATGGCGCTCCATCGAGGTCTCGAATGCATCGAGGGCTTCGCGATACGCCGGCCACCCTGCGCGATCCACGCCATGTTCCGCCCACAACGCATGCCACTCCGTCAGGAAACGGCCAACGATCTGCCGGGTTGAGTCCAGTTGCGGATGGGGACACACATGTGCAAGCAGAAACCCCATGTGCTCGCGCATCTCCCATGGCGTCATCACTACCGGCACATTCACTGACTCATAGCGCAACAGGGGAACCGCCCCGGCCTGTGCGGGAATCGGCTCTGCACGCCAACCTTCGAAGGCACCATGACCTGGTGCCCGACCAAGCCGGACCAGCTCGGCGAAGTGATCGCCGCCGATGGTATCCGCGACCAGGTGAATTCGCTCGGCGTCAGCCGCGTTGATCACCTGGTGCCGGCGCCAGGTGTCGAATATCCAGCACTCACCCGGCGCCATGTTGACTTCGGCATCCCCACACAGGAAGCGCACGCTCGGTTCGGTCAGAATCGGCACGTGCACGCGCACCCGCTCGCGCCAGTAATAACTGATGTCGGCGTGCGGAGGAACTTCGGCACGGCCGACCAGCTTCATCAGGCGCGTCCGCCCCCACACCGCGCCCAGTCGACCCAGCACCTGCATCAGATACGGACATTGCGCCAGCGATGGGGTTGGCCGCATGGGCCCGGCAATTGCATCACTGTGCGGATCTCCTTCAACCGAGATCAACGGCAGCGAGAAATTTCCCGGAATTTTCTGCGGATGATCAAGCCAGCAACCCTGACCCAGCGCATTCACTTCGGCCAGCAATCGAGCCGCATCGAACTGCAGCGGCAATTGTACGAATGGAACCGGAAGCTTCATCAGACAACCTTCTGACCTGAGGCGGCGGGCTTGCACGCCAATCATCGAACAAATTCGGCACAGTCTCGCACACCGTCGGCCATGATCGCGGCGACTGGAAGGACGACAGATCAATCAACCGGGGGAATGCCGGCAACAAGCAACGCCGCAGGAAATTCAGCGCGGCAGGTAGGCACGCAGGAACATGACGACACCGGCGCGTGCGGTGGCCTCGATCTCCTGGATGTAGCCAATCGGACACTCGGTGCAACCGAACATCTGGCGCATCATCAGGTTGCCCTTGATCAGGGTGAGGAACTGCACACTGGCGCGCGGCACATCATCGATATCCAGCTGGCCGGCATCCACGGCCTGCTGCAGCAGGCGCTCCATCAGGCCGTGGGTGCGGGTTGCGCCCTCTTCCCAGATCAGTTTGCCGTAGCGCGGATTGCCCTGCCGGCAATCACTGAGAATGGCCCGGAAGGTTCCGACCGTTTCCGCGTTGCAGTCCAGATGCGCATGCTTCAACGCCACCCGCAACAGGACGTCATGGATATCTTCCTGCGGATCGTAGGCATAGGTCTGCTCCGGCAACAGGTCCTGGATGCGCGAGCGGATCACTTCGCGGAACAGGTTATCCTTGTCGCCAAAGTGACTGTAGACAGTGAGCTTGGACACGCCCGCATCGGCCGCGATCGCATCCATGCTGGTGCCGGCAAACGCATTGCGGATGAACAGGCTCTTGGCTGCTTCCAGAATCGCCGCACGCTTCTCCATGTCCTTTGGACGACCGGGACCCTGAGTTCTGACTGGCGCGCTGCTATTCATGCCTCCACCTTCACAAACGACTATGCGATCTTTATTATACGCTTCGGTTCATTTATTTTCCAAGCGACGGCAATCCAATCGCGCGACAATGCAGGCGCACATGACTTTCGTCAGCATCCTGCGATGACTTCCGGCACTTCGTCGACGGCCCGCCAACCGGCAGGCTTGTCACTGTGCGGACGTGTGATTGTAGGGCGACGCCCAAGCACTTATCCTTCTTGGTCTTTTTTGAAATCCGCACGGGACACGAACAGATGGCGATGAATATCGAGCAGGCGCGACTGAACATGGTGGAAAACCAGGTGCGTCCATGGGACGTGCTGGACGGCCGTGTGCTGGATGTCATCAGCCGTGTGCGCCGCGAGGACTTCGTCGCCGCTGAACACCGCCAGCTCGCCTTCGCCGACCTGTGCCTGCCGCTGGGCCACAGCGAAGTGATGATGAAGCCGGTGGTGGAGGGTCGCGTGCTGCAGGCGCTGGAGTTGCAGCCGACCGATCGCGTGCTGGAAATCGGCACCGGCTCGGGCTATCTCACCGCTTGCCTGGCCATCTTGTCCGCGCAGGTGACCAGCGTGGACATGCATGCCGACTTCACCGCGGCGGCGGCGCAACGACTGCAGGCGGCCGGCATCGTCAACGCCAGCCTGGTCACCGCCGAGGCCGTCCAGGCGTGGCAACCCGATGGCTTGTTCGATGCGCTGGTGGTGACCGGCGCCATCTTCGAGATTCCTCCGCGCTGGCTGACCTGGCTCAAGCCTGGCGCCCGCGTGCTGGCTGTACGCGGGCTTTCGCCGGTGCAGCAAGCCACCTTGCTGACCCATGAAGGTGCTGGCCGTTATCGCGAAGAGACCCTGTTCGAAACCGACCTGCCCTATCTGACTCACGCCGAACCCCCGCAACGGTTCGTCTTCTGACTACGCCCCGACCGATCCCCATGAGGCAATCCATGCGTTTGAAGCTGCTCTCCCTGGCCCTGGCCATGGCCGCCATATCGCTGCCCAGCCACGGCACGGATCTGCTTGATGCCTACCATGACGCACGCGCCAATGATCCGGTGCTGTCGCAAGCCGACGCCACCCGGCTGGCCACTGGCGAGGGCGTGGATCAGGCACGTGCGCTGCTGCTGCCGCAAATCGACGGAAGCATGAGCCTGAGTCAGACCAACGGTGGCAACCTGATTGGACATAGCCGCTCGCGCAATATCAGCGGCACACTCAGCCAGTCCGTGCTCGATTTCAGCAAATACGCCAACCTGAAAGCCGCACACTCCGCTTCGGATGCCCAGGACGAGCTGTACCAGGCGGCGTCGCAAGAGCTGTACGTACGGGTGGCAACCGCCTACTTCGGCGTATTGACCAGCGAAGACG
>DATMTH010000176.1:0-97708 GCA_035564915.1 Rhodanobacter sp. | reverse complement strand
CAAGGCGCCCGTTCTGCGTGACGACCACGATAACGGCAACGATCAGCCGTTCCACTGTCCCAGCGCCGCCAGGCCATTGTCCCTGGCGCGCGCATGCACGATCTTCTGGGCCTCGGCGACGTTCGCCTTCATGTCCTTCGCCCACAATTGCAATGCGGCCTGCTGCATGGCGCGGCCGTAGGAGAACGACAGCGGCCACGGGTGCGGGCCGATCTGGTTCATGGCGTTGAGATGCGCTGTCGACTGCTGATCGGTCTGGCCGCCGGACAGGAACACGATGCCCGGCAGCGAGGCCGGCACAGTGGATTTCAGCACCCGCACGGTCGCGTCGGCCACTTCCTCCACATCGACCTGCTCGTCGCAAGCCTTGCCCGGTATCACCATGCTGATCTTCAGGATGGTGCCTTCCAGCATCACGTTCTGCTCGTACAAGGCGTTGAACAGGCTGCGCAGCACGGCCTCGTGCACTTCGTAGCTGACTTCGATGGTGTGGTCGCCGTCCATGATCACTTCGGGCTCGACCATCGGCACGATACCCGCTTCCTGGCACAGCGCGGCGTAGCGCGCCAGCACGTGGCAGTTTGCCTCGATCGCGGTGGAGCTGGGGTTCTCTTCGGAAATGTTGATCACCGCACGCCACTTGGCGAACTGCGCACCCAGCCGGGCGTATTCCTGCAACCGTTCGCGCAGGCCGTCGAGGCCTTCGGTGACGACATCGCCGGGGAAACCGGCCAGCGGCTGCGGGCCCTTGTCGACCTTGATGCCGGGAATGATGCCGGCCTTCTTCATCACTTCGGTGAACGGCACGCCATCCCTGGTCGACTGGCGGATCGTCTCGTCGTAAAGGATCGCGCCGGAGATGTGCTCGTTCAGGCCTGGCGTGGTCAACAGCAACTCGCGGTAGGCGCGGCGATTCTCCTCGGTGCTCTCGATGCCCACCGCCTTGAACCGCTTGGTGATGGTGTTGGTCGACTCGTCGATGGCGATGATGCCCTTGCCCGGCGCGACCATCGCCAGTGCGATGCTTTCGAGATCTTCAATACTCATGACGACTCCGTGGTGCCAGGCGGCGCCCGCCTGCACGAGGTTGAGGCCGCCTCAAAGGCGAGGCAGCCTGGTTCAAAGCGGCGATTATAGGTCAGATTGGCGGTGACCTGCGTCAACCAGCTGTCGCACCCGGAGTCACTGCCGGCTCAGGGCGTATAGCCTGGCAGCTTGCAGGGATCCATCAGCTTCTGGCGCTGGGCCGGATCCTTGGGTGCGTTGAACGGAACGATGTAGTAGCTGGCCATGGGCTGGCCGATCTTGTTGGTCAGCGACGGGCCATAGCGGAAATTGGCCACCGCGCTGCGTGCCATCGGGCCAAGGTCGCTGTGGGGCTCGACCTTGGCGACCTGCACATCAAACGGCACGCCATCCGAACCCACCGTATAGGTCACCGCCACGCAACCGGGCTTGTCCAGATTCAACCCGCTGTTGGGCGCATCCATCTGCACCTTGGTGTTGAGCAGGATCCAGTAGCGATAGAGATCCTGCGGGTCGACCTTGCGTGCCTGGGCGAACACCGGCGTCACAAAACCCAGGGTCAGTGCAAGCAGCAGGCCTTGGCGCAGGGGACGAGATAGAGTCTTCACGGCGATCTCCTGTAATGGGAAACACGGACATGCCGCCAGTTTAACCGTCCTGCGCGAAGTCGGCGTCATGGCGACTGCAGCAACTCTGGCCGGGCACCCGTCAAACAGTGCCCGAGGTCACGAGCCTCGCTCGATTCAAAGGTCGCGCAAACTCTCCACCATGCCGTCGGCACCGACCGAGAGCAGCTTGAGCGTATTGGTGCCGCCGCCCTCGCCGACGTGGTCACCGTGGGTAAGTACCACTCGATCGCCTTCATTGAGGCGCCCTTCGGCGAACAACTGCTGCACCGCCGAGCGGGCCGTGGCGGCAGAGTTGAGGCCTTCGTGGCTGAATGCGACCGGCTGCACGTCGCGCAGCATCAGCATGCGTCGACGCGCCTTGGCCAGCGGCGACAGCGCATAGATCGGCACCGCTGTACGGTAACGCGACAGCCATTGCGCGGTGGCGCCGGACTCGGTCAATGCCACGATCGCGCGCACGCCCAGTTCACCAGCCAGCATCATCGCGGCCAGCGCAATCGCCTGATCGGTACGATCCAGCTGATGCCCGCCGGCCTTGAGGTCCTCCTTCGGCTCGAACTGGCGCTCGGCACCGAGACAGATCCGGCGCATCGCCGCCACCGCCTTGTCCGGATGGGCGCCGGCAGCGGTTTCCTCCGACAGCATCACTGCATCGGTGCCGTCGATCACCGCGTTGGCCACGTCCAGCACTTCGGCACGGGTCGGGATCGGGGAGCGCACCATCGACTGCAGCATCTGCGTGGCCGTGATCACCGCGCGGTTGCGCTGCACCGATTCGCGAATGATCTTCTTCTGCAGGCCGGGCAGTTCGGCGTCACCGATCTCCACGCCCAGGTCGCCGCGCGCCACCATCACCACATCGGACGCGTCGATGATCTCGCCCAGCACCGGAATCGCATCGGCACGCTCGATCTTTGCCACCAGCGCGGCACTGCCGCCGGCTTCGAGCAGCAGGCGACGTGCCTGGTGCATGTCGTCCGCCGAGCGCACGAATGACACGGCCAGGAAATCCGCGCCGATCTCGGCGGCCAGCCTGATGTCGGCCTTGTCCTTGTCCGACAAGGCGGTAACGGAAAGACCGCCACCCTGCCGATTGAGCCCTTTGCGATTGGACAGCTTGCCGCCGATCAGCACCTGGCAACGCACCTCGCTGCCGACCACGTCCAGCACCGTCAGCGCGACCAGCCCGTCGTCCAGCAGCAGCACATCGCCAGGATGCACGTCGCCGGGAAGTTCGTGATAGCTGACGCCGACCCGGGTGGCATCGCCAGGCGGCACATCGGCACGACAATCGAGCACGAACCGGGCACCGTCGACCAGCTCCACCGGGCCGTTGGCAAACGTTTCGATACGAATCTTCGGCCCTTGCAGATCGGCCAGAATACCGACCTCGCATCCGGCGGCGGTCGCCGCCGCACGCACGGCATTGGCACGAACCCGATGATCGTCAGGCTCGCCGTGCGAGAGATTGAGGCGAACCACGTTCACGCCTTCGGCGATGATCCGTTCCAGCATGCCCGGTGCATCGGTGGAAGGGCCAAGGGTGGCAACGATCTTGGTACGGCGCAGAGGATTTTCGGTCATGTCTGAAGGCTAGCAGATGTTGATGGGAACGCCATACTGCAAACGTATGCAGCGGATGTCCAAGCGTCCATTTGAAATGTGTGGATTCGATGCGTGCTCACTGTCCCAAGGCAAGATTGAGCACTTCGGCAAGGCGACGACCCGCTTCGCGCAGGCGCTGGTCGGCCACCGGCAACTCGGCCTTGACGTAGGCGGACGTGATCTTGTGATCCGGCGGATAGAAGCCCGGCTCGGCGGTGATGCGGCAGGATTCTTCGGCCCACTGCGCATACTTGTTGTCGAGCGGGGCAATCGGCGCAGGCAAGGTCACCGGCGTGGCCGAGTCCAGCCGCTGTGCATACTCCTGCCAATCCAGGTTGCGCGTGTACAACATGCGCGAGTCCCAGATCTTGTGCAGGTTGGTGCCCTTGCCATCGAACTGCACCTGATAGGTATTGCCGCCCTTGTCGTCGCGATAGCCCGCGTGCAGGGGCTGGTGGATATCGCCGACGAAATGCACCACGAACTTCAGCGCCTGGCGACGCTCACTGTCAGGCTTGCTGCGATCGCTCAGCACGCCGACGTAATATTTCAGCGCCGCCACCACGCAGCGACCGTCGCGACAATCGCGCGGGGGCACGTAATCGCAATCGCTGCCGCCGTGGAAATTGATGTAGTGCTGGCTGCGCGTCTGCTTCCACAGGGTTGCCATGGCCGGATCGTCCTGCATCTGGTCGGGCCAGTTGGCGATGTCGGCCAGCGACTTGGTGTGCTCCGGCGCCAGCAACCGCTCGACCTCGGCCTCGGCACCCGGGCTGAGGTGCCGCTGTGCCAGCTCGGCCACCACGCTGTGACCGAGCGGCCCCCAAGCCTGGGCCAGCGTCGCTATCGAGAACAGCAGCAAGGCGACGACAATCGCTCGACCCGACTTGAACATGACTTGCTCCGGCACAAAGGAAGCCAGTCTGCCATAGCGTCGCTTGGCGCGGGCGGTCCCGACGCTTTCATTGTAAAATCACCAGGCTAACACGGTGGCGATTCCGAGCAGTGACTGCCTCGCCTTTGCCACACCATTCCCATTGCCATTGGAGGACGCCCCGTCATGACCATCAAGGTCGGTATCAACGGCTTCGGCCGCATCGGTCGCAACGTGCTGCGCGCAGCCGTGCAGAATTTCGGCAGCGACATCGAAATCGTCGCGATCAACGACCTGCTCGAACCGGACTACCTCGCCTACATGCTGAGCTACGACTCGGTGCACGGCCGCTTCAAGGGCGATGTGAAGATCGAGGGCAGCCACCTGGTCGTCAATGGCAAGACCATTCGCCTGAGCCAGGAGCGTGACCCGGCCAATCTGAAGTGGAACGAGGTCAACGCCGACGTGGTGATCGAGTCCACCGGCCTGTTCCTGACCAAGGAAACCGCGCAGAAGCATCTGGATGCGGGTGCCAGGAAGGTGATCCTGTCGGCACCGTCGAAAGACGACACGCCGATGTTCGTCTACGGCGTCAATGACAAGAGCTACAAGGGCGAGGCGGTCATCTCCAACGCCAGCTGCACCACCAACTGCCTGGCGCCGATCGCCAAGGTGCTGCACGACAAGTGGGGCATCAAGCGCGGCCTGATGACCACCGTGCACGCGGCCACCGCCACCCAGAAAACCGTCGACGGCCCCAGCAACAAGGACTGGCGCGGCGGTCGCAGCATCCTGGAGAACATCATTCCCTCGTCCACCGGCGCGGCCAAGGCCGTCGGCGTGGTGATTCCCGAGCTCAACAAGAAGCTCACCGGCATGAGCTTCCGCGTGCCCACCGCCGACGTCTCCGTGGTCGACCTCACCGTCGAGCTGGTCAAGGACGCCAGCTACGCCGAGATCTGCGCCGAGATGAAGGCGCAGAGCGAAGGCGCGATGAAGGGCGTGCTCGGCTATACCGAAGACAAGGTGGTGGCCACCGACTTCCGCGGCGAAACCTGCACCTCGGTGTTCGACGCCGACGCCGGCATCGCGCTGGACAGCACCTTCGTCAAACTGGTCAGCTGGTACGACAACGAGTGGGGCTACTCGAACAAGTGCCTTGAAATGGTGCGCGTCATCGCGAAGTAAGCCATTCGCTGCGTCAACCGGAACCCGCGTCGACTTTCATCGACGCGGGTTTTTTCATGCCTGGTGGTTGCTCAGCGTTTCTCGGCCGCGGTGTCGGCGCGCACGCCGAGCCAGCCCTTGATCGAGGCGATCACCAGCGGGATCGCACCGAAGATGATGAACACCAGATCGCCCGGCAGGCGCATCCACTCGATCACATGCGAGCGCGACTGACTCATGTACTCGATGCTGCGTGCATGCCAGTAGCCGTGCTGCATCACGTCCCACAACTGCAATACGCCGCTGGGGAACAGGCTGAACAACAACATCATCGCGAGGCCAAGATTGCTGCCCCAGAACGCCACCTTCACGTATTTCTCGATGCCCGGCCAACGTGCCTCGCTGCTGGTCTGGCGCAGGCAGAACACCATCAGCGCGATCGCCAGCATGCCGAACACGCCCATCAGGGCCGCGTGCCCATGGGTCGGCGTGACCTGGGTACCGACTTCGTAATAACTGACGATCGGCAGATTGATGAAGAACCCGAACATGCCGGCGCCGACGAAGTTCCAGAAACCCACCGACATCAGGAAATAGAACGTCCACTTGTGCGGCACGCGGCTCGGCTTGCCGTCGACATCCACCCTGCCCTTGGTGGCCTTGACGAAATCCCAGGCATCGAGGGTGAGCAGGGTCAGCGGCACCACCTCCAGCACCGAGAACATCGCGGACATGGCCATGTTGAAGTTGCTTTGGCCGCTGAAATACCAGTGATGCCCGGTGCCGATCAGGCCGCCGAGGAAATACAGGATCGCGTCCAGGTAGATCACTCGCAACGCCACGTTGCGATGCGCCAATCCCAATTGGTAGAAGGTCAGCGCCACCACCGTGGTGGCGAAAAACTCGAAGAAGCCCTCGACCCACAGATGGATGATCCAGAAGCGCCAGGTATCGACAACGGTGTAGTTGGTTTCCGCACCAAAAAACAGCGCAGGCACGTAGAACACCGGGATCGCCACTGCCGCAAACAGGAACATTTTCGCCAGTGGCCGCGCGGCCACGTTGGCCACCGCGCGCGGCCGCGCCAGAACCCACAACATGGCAAACCAGACCAGCAAGCCGACCACCAGCAGGTATTGCCAGACGCGGCCCAGCTCCAGGTATTCCCAACCCTGATCGCCGATCCAGAACCACCACGTGCCAAGCTTCTGCGCGATACCGGCCCACACACCGAGCAGGCTGCCACCGATCACCACCACGAAGGCGGCAAACAGCAGATGGATCCAGCCGGCAAGCCAGCGTGGTTCATCCGTGCGCAACGAGCGCCCCAGGAACAGTGCAGCCGCGACATATGCCGTGGCGATCCAGAAGATCGCGGTTTGCAGGTGCCAGGCACGCAGCAGATTGCTGGGAAAGATGGTCTCCAGCTGGAACCCGTAGAAGCTGCCCGGATCGGCCCGGTAATGCGCCACGCCACCACCGACCAGGGTTTGCATCAGGAACAGCAGTGCCACCACCACGAAGAATTTCATCAACGCCCGCTGGCCGGCACTGGACTTTCCAGGCATCAATTTCGCTTGCACGTCGTGACCGCGACTGATCCAGCCCAGGTAGTCGAATTTGCCGAACGCCAGCAACACGGCGGCAATGCCGGCCAGCAGCACCAGCAGACTCAGCGCGCTCCACAACAGCGCGTGGGACGTCGCCACGTTGCCGACGCTGGGGTCATATGGGAAATTGTTGGTATACGAAGCGTTCGTGCCGGGCCGGTTTGCCACCGATGCCCATGCCGCCCAGGTCACGAACGCGGTGAACTGGTGCAGCTCCGCCGGATCGCTGATCAGGTCGGGCTTGAGTCCGCCATTCCTGGTGGGGTCCTTGAAGTAGTTCGTCCAGTAGGCAATCTGCTGTCGATAGGCCACGGCCTCCGGGGCGGTCAATTGCAACACGCCGGTGTCGGCGTCATAGCGATTGGTCTTGAGCGCGACCGCCGTTTCCGCATGCACCCCTGCCTGCTGTTGCGCATCCAGTTCGGCCAGCGGCTTGCCGTATTGCGCCGTGGCGATGGCTGCAGCCGTGTCCTCGCCAATTCGATGCAGCGCTTCGGCCGAGTAGTCCGGGCCGAGATAGGCGCCGTGGCCCCAGATGCTGCCGTTGTCCATCAGGCCGTATTTCAGGAACACCGCCTGGCCATGGCTGATGTCCTCGCCACTGAACAGGGTCGTGCCCCGGGCATCCACCACCTGCGCGGGGATCGGCGGCGCGTTGTGGTAAGCCAGCGTGGTAATCGCGATCAGGCCGGCGAAACCGACCACCATCACGATCGCGATGGTTCGCAACCACCACGGCGACAGTTCGGTATCGTCGTCGGTCAAGGGTTGTGCTGCCTCATTCATGTCGGTTCTCCCCATCACTGTAAAAACCACAGGTACGCAAATGCTCGAGGCACTGACCGGCTGCCGTCCCTGCGGCCAACTGGTCAGCTGATCGGTGACCGTCTGGCCCCGATCGAACCTTTCAGCGTCAACGCATGCATCACAACAACACAGAAACCCTGCAACTCATCTTCGCCCGGGTGCAAATCAACGTTTGAGCAAGGGCAGCTTGTCCGGCACCCCATCCCACTTCGCGGCATCCTCCATCGCGGCGATCTTGCTGGTCAGCACCGGCCACTGGCTGGCCAACTCGGCATTGATCGACATGAAGATCTCCTGCCCCGCCGGCACGTCCAGCTCCGGAAAAATCGCGCCCACCGGGCACTCTTCCACACATAACGTGCAGTCGATGCATTCGTCCGGATCGATCACCAGAAAATTGGGGCCGGCGTGAAAACAGTCCACCGGGCACACCTCGACGCAGTCGGTGTGTTTGCAGTTGATGCAGTTGTCGGTGACGACATGTGTCATTGCATCTCCCCCGGGCGGGACCGTGACAGGGCTACAGTGTCGAGCACCTCGCACCACGCGGCAATGACGCAGATCAGGGCCGATTTCAGGCGACGCCCGCAAAATGCATGCGCATTCCTCTTCCCACTGGAGCTTTTCATCATGCGCAGACTGATTGCCCTTGCCTTGCTTTGCCTGCTGAGCACCCCGCTGCTGGCCGCCGAATGTGCGACCACGATCGAAGGCAGCGATGCCATGCAGTTCAACAAGACCACCATCACCGTGCCAAAGACCTGCAAGACGTTCAAGGTCACGCTGAAGCACACGGGCACGCTGCCGGTCACCGCCATGGGCCACAACTGGGTGCTGTCGACCCAGGCCGACGAGGCCGGCGTGATCGCCGACGGCATGAAGGCTGGCGCCGCCAACAGCTACGAGAAGCCTGACGACAGTCGCATCATTGCGCATACCAAGTTGATCGGCGCCGGCCAGAGCGACACCACGACCATCAATGTGGCAAAGCTCAAGACTGGTGAACAGTACGCGTTCTTCTGCACCTTCCCTGGTCATGCGGCGTTGATGCACGGCCCACTGAGCGTGGGCAAGTAAGCTCTGCCTCCAGCGCCACATCCGGCCTTGCGGGCCGGCCGCGGCGTTGCCCGCTCAACCCCTCTCACCGTCGGCCCACTCTTTTCCACATGAAACCCACTGCACCATTCGACGAAGCCGCGATTGCAACCCTGGTCGATCATTTCTACGAGAAGGTGCGGCGTGATCCGCAGATCGGCCCGATCTTCAATGCAGCCGTGCACGACTGGGACGAGCACAAGCGCCTGCTGACCTCATTCTGGGCCTCGGTGGCCTTGCACGCGGGCAGCTATCGGGGCAACCCGATGGCGGCGCACCGGCCGCACCCGATCAAGGTCGAACACTTCGATCGCTGGCTGGTACTGTGGCAGGAAACCTGCGACGAGGAGCTGGATGAAACGTACTCCGCACAAATGCAGGTGTACGCCCAGCGCATCGGACGCAGCCTCAAATACGGGCTGGGCCTGAACCCTCATGCGCAGCCGTTCGGCGTGCCGATCGTCGGCATCTCGTAGTGGGCCCTGTCGCGAACGCCTGCCGGCGCGATTGCCGGAGCGCACCCGGCACGCGATATTTTGACGCCAAGTCATGCAAGAAGCATCGCGACTGAAGCCGCTCCAACAAGGTTCAACGCGTTGTTGGAGCGAGTTCAGTCGCGAATGCCCTCGCGCACGCACAGCAAGAGCTTTCGCAAAACCAGAGGAAGTCTCTTGTGGACAGGATGCGTACGGCGGCTTGCTCAGCCCAGCGCCTTGAGTGCCGCGTCGTAGTTCGGCTGGTCGGCAATCTCGCCGACCAGCTCGGCGTGAATCACCTTGTCGTGTTCGTCCAGCACCACCACGGCGCGGGCAGCAAGGCCCGCCAGCGGACCTTCGGCAATCGCCACGCCGTAGTCATTGAGGAACTGGCGACCGCGCATCAACGACAGGTTGACCACCTTGTCCAGGCCTTCGGCACCGCAGAAACGCGCCTGCGCGAACGGCAGGTCGGCCGAGATGCAAAGCACCACGGCATTGGCGAGCTTGCTGGCCGACTCATTGAAATGGCGCACCGAGGCGGCACAGGTTGGCGTGTCGACGCTGGGGAAAATGTTCAGCACCTTGCGCTTGCCGGAGAAACTCGACAGCGTGACGTCGGACAAATCACCCGCCACCAGCGCGAATGCCGGCGCTGCCGAACCCGCTGCCGGAAACTGCCCATTGACGTTGATCGGCTGGCCCTTGAACGTGACCGTAGACATGTTGAATCTCCTGGCTGGCTGAGTGACTGGAGTTACAAGTAGAACATGGTCTTTGCCAGAAAAACGATACCGACCATCAAGGCAAGCACGACGCGATGCGTGTGCCTGAATCGGCACACGTCCATCTTGCCGTGGCGCATCGCCCACATCGCGTTCACGAACACGCCGAGCACGCCAAAGGCCAATACGACCTTGAGCATGAGCCAGTTGCCGAAGCGTGAACCGACACACTCGAAGCCGTCGCAGCGGATGTCGAACAGCATGCCTCCACTGACGAACAACAAGACCACCACCACCGGCATACAGGTGCGCACACGCGCCATTACAAGCTGCTCGATGCGCTGCACGGCAAGGATGTCGAACTGCTTGTGCAGGGATTCCAGCACAACCACCTCGAACGCGACCGCGCCGACGAACACGATGGCGCAGGACAGGTGCAACAGGAGTATCCACGGATACCAGGCAGCCATGCAGCAATACCATGATCATGTGACGAAGGCACCAGCATCCGCGGTGTGACCGACATCGGCCATGACCTGCATCAACCGCCCGACATCGCCGTACCGTTCCGTGACCGGCGAACGAGTCACTCCGGACACGAGACCCACCGGCCTGCATCGGCACGACGCTCCCTTGCGGGCCTGGGACGACAGCCGCCAGTGCTCGATCGCGGCCGTCTACGGCTGATCGGCCATCCCCGGCGCGGCCAGCGCCGGATCATCCCAACCGGGGTCATCGAAATATTGCGGGTAATGGGCAAGTGCGACACGCATCCGTGCCACCGCACCCACGTCCGTCGGCTCGGCCTTCAGCGCCTGCGCCGCGCCAAGCAGCGGCACCAGAATGCCGTGCAATGCCGCGTCGGGTTCAGTCGGCAACTCGCAGTGCGTGAACATGTAAGTCACGGCCGCCTCCACGTCATCGACACGGCCCATCGCCATTGGCGCACTCATGTGGCCCATTTCGTAATGCCGCAACGCCTCCACCGCGGCGTGCGCGCGGCGCATGCCTGTGCGCAACGTAATATCCGGCGCCCAGCGCTGGCCGGGTGTGCGCGCCGTAGCCGCGATCGCCGGTACGGCGGGTGATTCGTGGACATGCTGCGGAACGGCGTACACCGCGGCACTCATGCCGAGGCTGCCCAGCAATGCTGCTGCGACTTTCACGAGGGTCATGCGGACGGCTCCGGCCGGCGGCACGGCGCCACCAGTGATGACCATCCTGGCACAGAGGTTCGGCGTCACCACTGACCCACGTCAACGATGGCTCGAATGTCATCCCCTCATTGCAGCCCTGCGGTCGTCTACGAACGGCCTTGCCTGCGCCGCGGCAACATGCGCAGCAAGGTGCCATCACGCATGCCGACGACCGGCTCGCCGCCTGTTACAGGTGACCGACAATATACGTGGATATTGCTTCATCGCCATCGTGGCCGACATGAATCGGGCAATTCCGGCAGTGACCCCATTGACCTGCGTCATGGCGCCATGGCCGGGCACGTCACATGCTGTCGGGATGATATCGACCCGCAGCCTGCCCGCATGAAACGGGCTTTCACCTCCTGCGGCAAGCGCCGCATGCTGATCCGCACCTTTCGGCCGATCGCATGGCTGGTGCTTGCTTTCATTACGGGCGTGCCGCTGGCTGCGGTGGCGGATCGCACCGCCGCCATGGCCCGCCCCGCCATTGCGGACACCATCCAGCAACGAGCGAAGGCCTGTACCAGTTGTCATGGTGAGCATGGCGAAGGCGCGGCGGACAGCCGTGACGGTCCCCGCCTGGCGGGCAAGCCGGCCGGCTACCTGTTGCTTCAACTGCGTTACTTCCAGAGTGGCCAACGCAAGAATGGCGCCATGGAATATGTGTTGCGCCAGCTCGACACCGATTACATGCGCAAGCTGGCCGACTACTTCGCCGCTCAGCGGGTTGCCTATCGCCAGCCGGCACTATCGAAGGTGTCTGCGGCGACATGGAAGCGCGGCGAGCAATTGGTGCTGCACGGTGATCCGGCCATCGGCGTGCCTGCCTGCAACAGTTGCCACGGCGACAAGCTGACCGGCGTGCAACCGCTCATTCCCGGCCTGATCGGTTTGTCATCGGACTATCTCGAAAGCGAGCTCCATGCCTGGCGCAACCAGACCCGCGCCGCCAAGGAACCTTTCTGCATGGGAGTGGTGGCCAATCGCCTGCGCGCACCAGACGTCATCGCCGTTTCTGCCTGGCTGGCTGGCCAACAACCTGTGGCGGACATGCAACCGGAGTCAGCGGACCAGCAAACCACGTCCCTGCCTGGCTGGTGTGTCATGAGCGGCCATGGAGGCAAGCCGTGAAGCGATGGATGCTGGTCGTGGCGGTACTTGTACTGGTGCTGGCGGGCTTGTTGACATGGCGGCAGCTCGGCCATGGCGATCAGCCTGCCCCATCCATGGCGCAACAGCATGCCGATGCCGCCGCCCTGCTCAACCCGGCGCGGATCGCCCAAGGCGAGTACCTGGCGAAGGTGGGCGACTGTGCAGCCTGCCATACGGCGCAAGGTGGTGTTCGCTACGCCGGTGGTCGCTCACTGAACACACCATTTGGCGAGGTTCCTGCGCCGAATCTCACACCTGATCCGGAAACCGGTCTGGGTCAATGGACGTTTCACGACTTCTGGCAGGCGCTGCACCATGGCACGGGTCGCCACGGAGAACTGCTGTACCCGGTGTTCTCGTACACCTCGTTCACCAAGGTCACCCGAGCCGACGCATTGTCGATTTTCGCCTATCTGAAATCATTGCCGCCGAGCAGACAGGAGGCGGTTCCGCTGGAACTGAAATTTCCGTACAACCTGCGCAGCAGCCTGCTGGCGTGGCGGACGCTGTACTTCAAGCCTGGCGTATTCAGGCCCGACCCGGCTCGATCGGCAACCTGGAATCGTGGAGCGTACCTGGTCGAGGGCCTGGGCCATTGCAACGAGTGTCACGCACCGCGCAATGCACTTGGCGCGACCGAAAAGCACGGCCAGCTGACTGGTGGTCAGATCCCGCAGGTGCATTGGTATGCGCCGGACCTGAGTACCCGCCGCGGTGGCGGCCTGGTCGGCTGGAGCACCCGGGATATCGTCGACCTGCTCAAGCGCGGCCAGTCGGCCAAGGGGGCCGCGTTCGGCCCGATGGCCGAAGTGGTTCACAACAGCACCCAGTTCATCAACGACACGGACCTGAACGCGATCGCCACTTATCTTCAATCGCTGCCACCGCGCACGGCACCGGCAAGCACGGCGGCACCGGCCATTGCGGCAAGCCATGCACGGGGCGCCTCGATCTACGATCAGCAATGCTCGTCATGCCACGGCGACAATGGCGACGGCAAGACCGGCATTTACCCACCGCTTGATGGCAATACCTCGGTAAACGAACCTACCGGCATCAATGCCATCCGCTCGGTGCTGCTTGGCGGGTTTCCACCGGTCACGACCGGCAACCCGGAGCCCTACTCGATGCCGCCCTTTGCGCGGCAACTGACTGACGACGACATCGCTGCCGTCGTCAGCTACATCCGCCAGTCATGGTCAAATCGGGCCTCGTCGGTGAGCACGGAGCAGGTCGGCAAGCTGCGGCATGCAGCCACTGACTGAGCTCGCCGTGCCAACGGCGAATGCCGCAATCCACCCCGGCGCGTGAAAGCACGCGCCGGCACGAACGAAGGCGCATGCTCGAACGTTGACGGATACGCCTTTCATCCACCGCCACGCTTCACTGCTTGGCGAACACCAGCGTTCCGTTGGTGCCGCCAAAACCGAAGCTGTTCGACATTACCGTGGCCAGCTTCGCCTCACGGCTTTCACGCACGATCGGAAAGCCTTCCGCACGCGGATCGATTTCGTCGATATGGGCCGAACCGGCGACGAATCCCTCGTTGAGCATCAGCAGGCTGTAGATGGCCTCGTGCACACTGGCTGCACCAAGCGAATGGCCGGTCAAGGCCTTGGTCGAGGACAATGGCGGCACCGCATCACCGAACACCTTGCGCACGGCATCAAGCTCGACGATGTCGCCGAGCGGCGTGGCCGTGCCGTGGGTGTTCAGGTAATCGACCGGCCCAGCCACGTTCGCCAAGGCCATCTGCATGCAGCGCACCGCCCCCTCGCCCGAGGGCGCGACCATCTCGGCACCGTCGGAGGTAACACCGTAGCCGACCAGTTCGGCATGAATGCGTGCGCCACGCGCCTTGGCGTGCTCGTACTCTTCCAGCACCAGCATGCCGCCACCGCCGGCAATGACGAAGCCGTCGCGACTGGTGTCATAGGGGCGCGACGCACTGGCCGGCGTGTCGTTGTGGTGGCTGGACAAGGCACCCATCGCGTCGAATTGCGAAGTCATGCCCCAGTGCTCTTCCTCACCGCCACCGGCAAACACCACGTCCTGCGCGCCGTGGCGAATCAGGTCGGCGGCAGCGCCGATGCAATGCGCAGAGGTTGCACAGGCGGCGGAGATCGAATAACTCAAGCCGAGAATGCCGAAGGTCGTGGCCAGCGTGGCCGACACGGTCGAGCACATCGTGCGTGGCACCATGTACGGGCCGATCTTGCGCACGCCCTTGTTGCGCAACAGGTCGCCGGTTTCGATCTGCCACCGTGGCGAGCCGCCACCCGAACCGGCGATCACGCCGATGCGCGGATCACGCACCTGCTCCGCTTCCAGCCCGGCATCGGCCATCGCCGAGCGCATCGACACATAGGCATAGGCCGCCGCGTCGCCCATGAAGCGCTTCAGCTTGCGGTCGATCACCGCTTCGAGGTCGATATTCGGCAGCCCGGCCACATGGCTGCGCAAGCCCAGCTCGGCGTATTCGGGTATTGCCCGAATGCCGCTGCGACCGTCGCGCAGCGCGCCGGCCACCATCTCCAGTTCATTGCCAAGGCACGACACGATGCCCATGCCTGTCACGACGACCCGACGCATCTTCAGAAACCCTCGGTGGACTGGAACAGGCCGACACGCATGTCGCTGGCCTCGTAGATCAGGCGGTCGTCGACGAAGGTCTTGCCGTCGGCAATCACCAGCCGCAGCTTGCCGCGCATCACGCGACGGATGTCGATTTCGTAGCGCACCAGTTTGGCGGTCGGCATCACCTGGCCGGAAAATTTCACATTGCCCACGCCCAGCGCACGACCGCGCCCGGGCTCACCCAGCCAGGGCAGATAAAAACCGCTGAGCTGCCACATCGCATCCAGGCCCAGGCAGCCCGGCATCACCGGATCACCAATGAAGTGACAGCCGAAAAACCAGAGATCCGGATGGATGTCCATTTCAGCACGAATCAGGCCCTTGCCGTAGGCACCGCCTTCCTCGGAAATCTGCGTGATGCGATCGAACATCAGCATCGGCGGCGAAGGCAGGCGGGCATTATCGTCACCGAACAACTCGCCGCGACCGCAGGCACGCAGCTGTTCGTAGTCGAAGGAGGAAGGACGTGTCATGCAGATACTCGCGGGGTGAGGAACGCCCAGTGTGCCATCTGCGACGCGTCGTGTCTTGACGACGATCGCCGGGCTTGCCCCATACGCATACGCATGGAATGACATCGCCCTGCCCCGTGACCGCGTTCCCGTGGCTGATCGCAACGGACTCAAGGCGTTCCAGTGAGCCTTCGCTTCCCGCGCCACTCCAACTGGAACCATATTTTGGCATTGTCTCGACCGAAGCCATCGGCATGATATCTGGCCACCTTCAGCAAACCGCTCAATGCGGTCGTCAGCGGAAATGCCAATGAGGCGTCCCATTCGCTGCCATAGCGGGCACCGCGATCGGCACGATAGTCATGCCAGTCCACCGTCCACACCCATTGGCCGACGGGACTGCCGCGATCGATCAAGCCGGTAATGCCAAGGTAGCGATCTTCCAACCCGTGCACCGGGGTGACGTTGAACTGGTCGTCCCAGCCATTGAACGCATGCAGCGTGGCCAGCGGCGTCTGCAGCGCATGCATGCCATCGCTGCCCAGGTGCTCCCAACCCAGCTTCGCGGTCAGCGCAGGCGTAGCCCAGGTGGGCTCCAGCAACCAGTAGTTGACCCGGTAGCTGGCCGGATTGCCGGCGTAATCCGATTGCCTGGCGAACTCCATCGTCCAGCCGGGACCCGGCCCGGCTTCCACATAGCTGCCGGCCCAGCGCATGCCATAGGTCGCGGTCGACGCGGTGGGTACATCGCGGTCTTCATGCAGATAGGCGTAACCGGTCCAGTTCTGCACGCCGACGGTGTGCATGACGTTGAGCAAATGGGTGTCGAGCCTGCGTTCACGCGCCAGCGGGTTGAGCGCCTCGTCACCGGCAACGCGGTGCACGCGATCAAGCCAGTCATAACGCACCACCCATGCACTGGCTGGCTGCCATTGCAGCGCGACGGCATCGTAGGTCTGCTCGACCTGGCGCCAGCCGCTGTTGCCGACCCAGCGCTGGTTGTCCAGCAGAATGCGCTGGCGCCCCAGCGTGGCGCCGACACTGCTGCCATGCCAAGCGAGCCACGCCTGGTTGAGTCGGGCGCCGGTGGGGTCGGTAATCGCCGGATACTGCGTGCGACCGTTCGCGCCACTGTTGTAATGCTCGCCAGCACTGGTCACGCCGGCGCCTTCCAGCAGCGCACTCCAGGCGCTGCCGAAGCTGGCGCGCAAACCCGCGCGCAGCCGCAGCGTGGTCGCTTCAGCATTCCGGGCGAAAGTGTCATCGTCGACCTGTTCGTGACGCAGGCGTGCATCCCACTCCAATTGCAGCGGCGCGGCTTGCGGCACCTTCGCGTTGCCGGCCTCCGCGGCGCTCACCGCGACGGGAACCGACAGCGCTGCTGCCAGCACCCCTGCCGTGTACAGAAACCGGCAATTCATGTTCATCGCATGCTCCGCTGAAGTTGGCCGAAGTCTGCGGGCGGGCGGCGCGGCAACACTTGACGGCGATCAAGCGGAGCGCATGAAAACCCCGGCTGTGACAACACGCCACGCCCACACGAAAACGCCGCCATGCTGGCGGCGTTTCATACGTCGATGGACGTCCAGCCGTCCATTCAAAAACTTGGATCCTGTCTGGAAACGACTTCGTTCACCGTGGCGACGAACGACCGGTCGAGCTTGCCGATCACGGTGGTCCTGGCCGCGATGCGCCCCTCCGCATCGAGCAGCACCAGCTCACTGCTGTGATTGAACTCGCCATCGGGCAACTTGCGATATTGCAGACCCAGCAGTCCCGACAGTTGCCGCACCTGCGCCGGCTCGGCTCTTGCCAGGGTCCAGATGCGCGGATCGAGTTTGCGCTTCTCGGCATAGCTGCGCAGCGTCGCCACGTCGTCGTTGGCCGGGTCGAAGCTCACCGCCAGCAGGTTCACCTGCGAGCGCACGGTCGGGTTCAGCGCGTTGCGGGTCAGGCGCAGGCTGTCGATGATCATCGGGCAAACCATCTGGCACGAGGTGTAGAACATCGTCACCAGTTGTGGCCGGCCCCGTCGGGCCGACAGCAGTTGCTGCCGACCGTCCTGCATGGTCAGCTGGACCGACAGGTTGTAGACCGAATCGCCGGGCAGCGGCGTGGCTGCCCGGGCACCGCCGGTAAACATCATCACGACGGCAAGCAGCAAGAAGCGTTTCATGGCAGTTCCCTCATTCGGGCTTCGCGCAACGGAAGCCCATGTTGTTGGTGGTGTCGGCCGCCCTGAGGGCAGACAACATCGCGATGCGCATGAGCACCGCGTAATTTTCCTTCTGCTGCAGGCTGATCGCGCCGGCACCACAGAATTTCAGCAAGTCCGGATCGCCCTGATTGCGGCTGTCACTGGCCACCATCAAGGCGTTGAAATCGTCTACCCATTCCCACACCAGACCATTCATGTCGCGTGCGCCGTAGATGTTGGGCGAACCACCGACCGACGGCAGGGCCGAGTTGGACGGGCGGGCATACCAGCCCAGGATTTCCTCACGCCACGCGGCATCCTTGCGCGCGTCACGACGGGTAGCGTCGGCCGCCGCGGCGAATTCCCATTCATGCCAACTGGGCAGCCGCGCCTGCTCGCTCTCGCAAAATGCCTGCGCGGCAAACCAGCTGACGCGGGTCACCGGCTGAAGCGGCAGCACGCTGTCACCCAGATCCGTGGCTGCGCGCCATTGGGTCAGGTAACGCGCATCCGCGAGGATGCTTGCCACCTTGTCGCGCTGCCATTGCGGCCGTGTCTTGACGAAGGCCAGGAACTCGCCATTGGTGACCAGCTCCGTGCGCAGACGGAACGGCGCAACCTGCGCCGCCGCCGTCTTGCCGTCAGCCGGCAACACGCTGGTGAAGCTGCCTCCCGGCAGGGCGACATACGTCGCCGCCATCGCCGGAAGGGCCAGCATCAAGCCGAGAATCGCCACAATCAGCCGCAGCATCTCAATGCTCCGGCGCCGCGGCAGGGCTTGCTTCGGCGCGCGCCTTGGCCACCTCGTCCTTGCTGAACTGGCCACCCGGGTTGTCCCAGCTGTTCAGCACGTAAGTGAGGATATTGGCCACCTCGTCATCATTGAGCTGGCTCATCGGCGGCATCACCGAGTCGTACTCCTTGCCGTTGACGGTGACCTTTCCGGTCAGGCCGTGGGTCACGATGGTCATGGCCCGCTTCGGGTCGGCAGCGAGGAAATCCGACTTGGCCAGTGGCGGGAACACACCTGCCAGACCTTCGCCATTGGCCTGATGGCAGACCGAGCACGTGCCGGTGAACAACTGCCTGCCTGCAGCAATCTGTTCGGCCTTGGTCAGCGTACCGGCGGCGTGTGCCTTGGCGGCCACGGTCACCGCCTTCAAATCAGGTTCGGAACGATCGCCGAGATAGACCGAATCCACTTCCTTGCCCGAGTAGACCAGCTTGTTCTCCGGGCCATCCACCTTGAGGATACCCAGCGCGCCCTTGTTGAATGCACGGAAGATCGAGTGGTCAACCAGCACGTAGCTGCCCGGCACGTCGGTCCTGAACTCCACGGTCGCTGCACCACCCGAAGGAATCAGCGTGGTCTGTACATTCTCCTGCGGGTGCGTGCCGCCCTCCGGTTGCACCTTGTCGAAGATTTCGCCGATCACGTGAAAGCTGGAAACCAGGTTGGGGCCACCATTGCCGACGAACAGACGCACCGTTTCGTTGGTCTTCGCGGCCAGCGCGTTGTCACCGGTGAGCGAGCCTTCCTTGCCGTTGAACAATACATAGGTCGGCTTCTCATCGATCGCCTTCTCCATGTCGAACGGCTGATGACCCTTCTGGCGATATTTGCCGGTCGTGTAGAAATCGCCCTGCATCACGTAGTACTCGTGATCCACCGGCGAAAGACCTTCCGGCGGCTCGACCAGAATCAGGCCGTACATGCCATTGGCGATATGCATGCCCACCGGCGCGGTGGCGCAGTGGTAGACATACAGGCCCTGGTTGAGTGCCTTGAACGTGAACTGCGACTCATGCCCGGGTGCCGTGAAACTGGATGCCGCACCGCCACCCGGTCCGGTGACGCCGTGCAGGTCGATGTTGTGCGGCATCTTGCTGTCGGGCGCATTCTTCAGATGGAACTCCACCGTATCGCCCTGGCGCACGCGAATGAAGCTGCCCGGCACGGTGCCGCCAAAGGTCCAGAAGGTGTAGCTGACGCCTTCGGAAATCGGCATCTCCTTCTCGATCACTTCCAGCTCAACGATGACCTTGGCCGGATAATCGCGATGAATCGGTGGTGGCACGTGCGGCGGGCTGGTCAGCACCGCGTGGATCGGCTCACCTTGCGGCGGGCCGAAGTCGCCCCGCTCGGACGCGACCGAGCGTGAAGTGGAGGGGCTGCCGAATGGCGTCGACGCGGACGGCGGCGATTTGCCAGAACAGGCCGCCAGCGCGCATATGGCAAGGGCGGCAACAACGGTTGTCAACGGGCGCAACATGAGCGACTCCAGGTGGTTGGTACCTGGGCGCAGCATGCCGCGCACAAATCGCCGGCTCTTGACCGGCGTCAAGCCACCTCGCAATAGGCTCTTGATGCGTCACCGTGCCGCATGTTCTTGCGGGCGGACAACTCAGCCGGGCTTGCCATCGGCGCGCGGTGTGAGATAGATCCACGCCGAGCGCAGCACCCACGGCATGAAGGCCAGCAACCAGCCATAGGCGGCAACCACCGACCACAGGTACAGGTCGCCGCCGAGCTCGGCCCGGATGCGCACCAGCGCCACCACCTGCAGCAGAGCGAAACACAGCCACGCCACCTTGCCCATCTGCATCGGTCGACCGGAATGTCCCTGCGTCACGCGGGTAACCATAGCCACCAGCATCGAGCCGAAGAAGCCGATACCGAGCGCGTGCAGCGGCGCACGGCCGAGAATGAAATGGCCGCTGGTGGCATACACCACGTCCTGGACCGCGAACAGGAAGAACGCCACCGGCAACCAGGCAAATGCCAGATGCAGTACTGCCAGGATGCCCGGATGCATCGCCTGCCACGGCCGCCAGGTCAGCGAATGCCATGCAAATACCAGCGCCAGCGGCACGTCGGCCAGCCATAGCCAGCCCAGCACACCGCGCCACGCCAATGCCAGATGCACCAGCAGCAGCACCCACACCACCGGCATGCTCCAGCCAGGACGGATCACCGGATACCCCTTCACCAGATTGCCGGTGAAGAACGGCAACATGCGATGCATCACCGTGAAATAGATCGGCAACAACAAACCGAAGGTGCCGATATTGATCGCCAGCAGCGCGCAATCCGCCGGTGCGCCGAACAGATACGCCAGAAAGATCGCCAACCCCGCCAAGCCAAGGCAAAGCGCCAGCAGCGCCGAGCGCGCGTGTCCCTTGCGCTCGGCCACCGAGGCACGCAACACGCCGGCCAGCGTCCACACGCCCACACCATAGCCAACCAGCATCACCGCGATGCCCAGCTTGAGCAGCCACGCCACATGGAGCAGGCCCACATGGGCCAGCACGTAACCGCCGAACAGGCAGCCGGCTACCGGCAGGAAGCGCGAGCGCGGCAAATCCGGACGGCCCAGCCATTTGGGAAACGTGGTCATCAGGAAGCCGAACATGAACAGTGGAAACAGACCGTACTGGATCAACATGCCGTGCCCGAACGCGGGCGGTATCGTCGGCTGCGGCCAATCGGTCAAGCCGAAGCGCATAGAAGTCAATTCCACCGCCCACCACGCCATGGTCAGCATCACCGCGATCGTTCCGGCCAGGAACAAGGGGCGATGTGGCGCGGCGGCCAGGAGCCGGGGAATGTCGGCAAGCGGCGAGGGTACCGGGCCGATGGATGGTTGATCGGGCATGGCTTAGTCGGCGTGACTGGGGACAGTTCGTCATGCTGACACAGCAACCGTCGGACGACCCATGATCTGCATCAGGCGTTGCGGCAGCCGCCGCATGATCGGGGCACTCGGCCCGCGCTGACGTTGCCGCTTGTCTTTCTTGTACCGCTTGGCCCAGATCGAATATTCAGGAGCGTTTCGTCCTCCTGGAGAGGGCGCGTGGTTTTCTCTTGAATGGCCAAGAGAAAGTCATCACTGCGCCGCAGGAGAACGAAACGCTCTTGAGAATTGCAGCCGAGTAGACACGCACGGGAGACGAACAAGGCGTGGGCTGGATACCAACTTGGCCGTCACTGATTCCGCCACCGAACCCGCATCCAAATCAATCCGGCAACAACGCCTGCCCGATATCACGCAATCGCACCGGATCAAGCAACTCCAATTCACGCCCCTCGATCCGGATCAACTCCTGCGTGCGGAAGCGGCTCAACACGCGACTGACCGTTTCCGCGGCCAGACGAAGGTAGTTGGCGATATCGCCGCGCGACATGCTGAGATGGAAACGGGTGCCGGAGAATCCCCGCGCCGCATAGCGAGACGCCAGATCCATCAGGAATGCCGCCACCCGCTCATCCGCGCTGTGGTCGCCGGCAAGCAGGCTGGCGGTGCCAAGCTCTTTGCTGAGCATGCGGAACAGGTGCTGCTGCACTGCCGGCACGCGCGAAGCCAGCGCGCTCATCGCGGGGAATGAGAAGCGGCAGAAAAACGTGGTGTCCAGCGCCACCGCGTCGCACGGGAAGTGCTCCGGATAGATCGCATTGAGGCCGATGACTTCTCCAGGCAGATAGAAGCCGAGCACCTGCTCGCGGCCCTCCTTGTCGACCATGCGGGTCTTCACCGTACCTGAGCGCACTGCAAAGATCGCGCGGAACGGGTCGCCGGTGCGGAAGATGTGTTCCCCGGCACGGAATGGACCCACATGTTCCACCAGACATTGCAGTTCGGCCAGCTCGGGTTTGTGATAACCCGCCGCGATGCATGCACTGGAGAATGCGCAGGTTCCGCAGAAATGCGCCTCGTCGCCGTCGTCGGCAATCGGATTGGGCGGCTCGGGCAGGCGTCCTGCCGGGTGCTTGGATTGCATGATGCTGGTGGTTGGCCTGGTCGGGGCTGAAAATCAGATCACGCGCGAATAGCGCGCCGCCGGTGCCGTGTCGTCAAGATAGGCGTCGAAGCACATGGCGATGATACGCAACAGCAGCCGTCCCCGCGAGGTCACCCGGATCTCGTGATCGTCGTCCAGCACCAGGCCATCCTTGATCAATGGCGCCAACCGCTGGCGCCCCTGCACGAAATATTCGTCAAACAGCAACCGGTGACGTGCGCCGAAATGTCGTTTGTCGACGACACCGTGACACATCAGCTCGCCGATAAGCTCGCGCCGGATCAGGTCATCCTCGTCCAGTTCAAGGCCTCGAACCACCGGCAGTCGCCCGGCATCGAGTGCCGCGCAATAGCCGATCAGATCACGCGCGTTCTGACTGTAGCTGTCGCCGATGCGCCCGATCGCGCTGACCCCCAGTCCCACGATGTCGCAATCGCCATGCGTCGAATAGCCCTGGAAATTGCGTTGCAAGGTACCGGCAAGCTGCGCCTGCACCAGTTCGTCGCCGGCCTTGGCGAAGTGATCCATGCCGACATAGACGTACCCCGCCGCCGACAACTGCCTCACTGCGCAACCGAACAGGGCCAGGCGGGTTGCCGCGTCAGGCAGGTCGGCTGCGTCGATCTGCCGCTGCGCCTTGAACATCTCCGGTAGATGCGCGTAGCCGTAAACCGCCACGCGATCAGGGTCCAGCGTCACGATCTGATCCAGCGTGCGACTGAATGCCTCGACCGTCTGGAAGGGCAATCCGTAGATCAGGTCCACGCTTGACGAACGAAAGCCGGAGCTGCGCGCCGCCGCGAGGACCTCGTGGGTTTGCTCGCAGCTCTGGATGCGATTGACTGCCTTCTGCACCACCGGGTCGAAATCCTGGATGCCGACCGAGATGCGATTGAAGCCCAACTCGGCCAGCTCGCGGATGTAGCGACCATCGGCAAAACGGGGGTCGATCTCGATGCCGTATTCACGATCCGCGGCGTGGCTGAAACTGAAATGCCGGCCCAGCGATTCCAGCAACTCGCGCATCTGGCTGATGTCGAGAAAGTTCGGCGTGCCACCACCGAAGTGCAACTGGCGCACCGTCCGGTCGCGGTCAAACTGCGGCGCGATCAATTCGATTTCGCGGTACAGGCGCTCAAGGTAGCGCTCGGCCTGGGTGACGTCACGCGTGATGATTCGGTTGCAACCGCAGTAGAAACACGGACTCATGCAGAACGGCACGTGGACGTAGACGGACAGCGGTCGCGGGATCGGCTCCTCGTTGGAGGCTCGAATCACTCCACGCAGCATGCTTTCGTCAAAGCCGGCCTTGAAGTGTGGCGCCGTCGGATAGCTGGTGTAGCGCGGGCCGGCGACGTCGTAGCGGGCGATCAGGGCCGCGTCGAATTCCGGTGGAGTGATGGCAGTGGTCATGGCCGCGAGTCTGTCAAGCTGACCACGGGCGTGCCTTGATCCGCGTCAAGGACGGCACTGATCGCGACCGGGCCTGTGGCAACACCACCTCGCACGCGCCTGTCGGAGCGGCTTCAGCCGCGATGCTCGTGTTCCGATGCCACGCAAAGAACATCGCGGCTGAAGCCGCTCCGACAAGAACCGGTGATGATTTCAGCTTCTGTACGGCTGAACTTCCTGCTCGATCGCCCCGAAAATCGAGTTCCCGGCCGCGTCGGTGACGTCGATCTTCAGACGATCACCGAACTTCAGGAACGGCGTGCTCGGTTTGCCATCGCGCAGCGTTTCCACCGTGCGCTGCTCGGCCAGGCACGAGGCGCCCTTGCCGGTGTCTTCGTTGGCGATGGTGCCGGAACCCACGATGGTGCCGGCGGTCAGCGGGCGCGTCTTGGCCACGTGGGCGACCAGCTCGGCAAACGAGAATTGCATGTCGACGCCGCACTCGGCTTCGCCGAACCACGCACCGTTCAACCAGGTACGCATCGGCAGGTGCAGCTTGTCACCCTGCCATGCATCGCCCAGCTCGTCCGGCGTCACCAATACCGGTGACAGCGCCGAACGCGGCTTGGACTGCAGGAAGCCGAAACCCTTGGCCAGCTCGCCCGGAATCAGCCCGCGCAGGCTGACGTCGTTGATCAGGCCGATCAGCTGGATGTGATCGGATGCCTGTGCCGGCGTCGCCGCCATCGGCACGTCGTCGGTGACCACCACCACTTCGGCTTCCAGGTCGATGCCGTAATCCTCGCTCGGCACCACCACCGGATCGCGCGGGCCAAGGAAGCCGGCGCTGGTCGCCTGGTACATCAGCGGATCGGTGTAGAACGACTGGGGCACTTCGGCACCGCGAGCGCGGCGCACGCGCTCGACATGCGGCAGGTAGGCAGAGCCGTCGACGAATTCGTAGGCGCGCGGCAGCGGCGAGGCCAGCGCGGCCAGATCGAGCGCGAACGCAGCAGCGGCGTTGCCCTCAGCGAGTTGGGCGGACAGCGCGTTCAACCGCGGCGCGATATTCGACCAGTCGTCCAGCGCCGCCTGCAGCGTGCCGGCAATGCCCTCGGCCCTGACCGCGCGACTGAGGTCGCGACTGACCACGATCAGCGTGCCGTCGCGGCCGCCTTCCTTGAGAGATCCGAGTTTCATCGAGTTGCCTTGTTTCGAGTGCGTGGAACGGTCGCGCTCACGGCGCGAAGTGTTTGCGGATGTCCTGCCAGCAACGATAGTAATCGTGCTGCAGTTGTGGCGCATCGAGCGCCTGTCGGGTCGGGCGGATCACCTTGCGCGTCTCGAACATGAAGGCCATGGTGGCGCCGATCACGTCAGGCTTCGCCAGGTCGGCGCGGGACGCTTTCTCGAAGGTGGCCGCGTCCGGCCCATGCCCGCTCATGCAATTGTGCAGCGAGGCACCACCGGGCAGGAAACCCTCCGCCTTGGCGTCGTACACGCCGGTGATCAGGCCCATGAACTCGCTGGCTACGTTGCGATGGAACCACGGCGGGCGGAAGGTGTTCTGCGCCACCAGCCAGCGCGGCGGGAAGATCGCAAAGTCGATATTCGCCGTGCCGGGCGTGTCGCTGGCCGAGGTCAGCACCGTGAAGATCGACGGATCGGGATGG
The DNA here is from genome assembly GCA_035564915.1 of Rhodanobacter sp. Taxonomy (GTDB): domain Bacteria; phylum Pseudomonadota; class Gammaproteobacteria; order Xanthomonadales; family Rhodanobacteraceae; genus Rhodanobacter. The sequence continues at coordinate 72,192 of DATMTH010000176.1, read as the reverse complement.
TCGAAGCTGATCGAGCCGATCGTGTTGAAGTGGCGCAGGTCGTACTTGTACGGTGCGTAATTGCCATGCCAACCCACCACATCCAGCGGCGAATGGCCGATCTTCGCGGTCCACAGCGAGCCCTGGAACTTCGCCACCAGTTCGAAATCGCCTTCCACGTCTTCGTAGGCCGCCACCGGCGTGAGGAAATCACGCGCGTTGGCCAGGCCATTGGAGCCGATCGGCCCCAGGTCCGGCAGGCGCAGCAGCGCACCGAAGTTTTCGCAGACGTAGCCGCGGGCCGTGTCGTCGAGCAGATCCACGCGGAAGCGCACACCGCGCGGAATCACCGCGATCTCCTGCGGCTCGAGCTCGATCACGCCCAGCTCGGTGGCCAGTCGCAGACGCCCCTGCTGCGGCACGATCAGCAGCTCGCCGTCGGCATCGCAGAAGAAGCGCCCCTGCATCGAGCGGTTCGCCACGTACAGGTGGATGCCGATGCCAGCCTGCTCCGCCGCGCCGCCGTTGCCGGCGATCGTCAGCAGGCCGTCGATGAAGTCGGTGGGTTGTTCCGGCAGCGGCAACGGATTCCAGCGCAGCTGGTTCGGCGTGGCGGGCGCCTCGTCAAAGCGGTTGTGGAACGTCTTGTGCACCTGCGGCCGGAACGGCTCGTGCACCGCGGCCGGGCGAATCCGGTACAGCCAGCTGCGCCGGTTGCCGTGACGCGGCGCGGTGAAGGCGGTACCGGAGAGTTGCTCCGCGTACAGGCCGTGCGCCACCCGCTGCGGCGAGTTTTGACCCACGGGAAGCGTGCCGGCAATGGCCTCACTGGCGAACTCGTTGCCGAAGCCCGACTGGTAACCCTCGCTGACCATGGAACTGCTCCTCAGAGGAAACCGCGCTTCATCTGGTCGCGCTCGATCGATTCGAACAGCGCCTGGAAATTGCCTTCGCCGAAACCTTCGTTGCCCTTGCGCTGGATGATCTCGAAGAAGATCGGCCCGATGTTGTTCTGGGTGAATATCTGCAGCAGCTTGCGCTGCTTGGTCTCCGGGTCGGCATCGATCAGGATCTTGTTCCTGGCCAGTCGCGGCACGTCCTCGCCATGATCCGGGATGCGTTCGTCGATCACTTCGAAATAGGCATCGGGCGTGTCGAGAAACTCGACTCCCGCTTCGCGCATCTTCTCCACCGTGGTGTAGATGTCGTCGGTGAAGCAGGCGATGTGCTGGATGCCCTCGCCCTTGTAGGCGTCGAGGTATTCGTTGATCTGGCTCTTCGGGTCGTTCGATTCGTTCAACGGAATGCGCACGATGCCATCCGGCGCGGTCATCGCCTTGGAGACGAGGCCGGTCTTGGCACCCTTGATGTCGAAATAGCGGATCTCGCGGAAGTTGAACAGCTTCTCGTAGTAATCCGACCACTTCTGCATGTTGCCGAAATGCAGGTTGTGGGTAAGGTGATCGATGAACGTCAGCCCGAAGCCGGCCGGATTCCGATCGGCACCCTCGATCGGCACGTAGTCGGCGTCATAGACGCTGCCGGCACTGCCGTAACGATCGACCAGGTAGAGCATGCAATCGCCGATACCCTTGACCACCGGCGCCCCGACTGCCTTGCTGGGTTCCTTGTGACCGATCGCCTCGCCACCGTTGGCCAGCACCGTGGCGAGCACGTCGCTGGCCGGCTTCTTGAAGCGGATCGCGAAACCGCAGGCGCTGGGGCCATGTTTGGCGGCAAAATCGGCGGCGAACGAAGCGGGATCTTCGTTGACCAGAAAATTCACGCCATTCTGGCGATACACCGTGATCGCGCGCGACTTGTGCTTGAGCACCGCCTTGAAACCCATGCGCCTGAACAGGTCGTGCAACTCGTTGGCGCGCCCTTCCGGCGCAGCGAATTCAACGAATTCGAACCCGTCGATGCCCATCGGGTTGTCAAACGTGGTGACCTGCATGCCAAGATTCGGCTGGGCGTTCATGGGCGCTCTCCTGTGTCGATGCGCGATGGCCGGCTGCGGCAGCGTGCCATCATCGGAATTATCCAACCGTTATAGTTTCAATTGAAACCAATTGCAAGGAGTCCCCTCGCGATGCCCGTCAAACGCAAGCCAGCGCCCGCCAGCGCTGAACACGCGCCGCTGCAGCTGGAGCACTTCCTGCCCTATCGGTTGTCGATCCTGTCCAACACGATCAGCCAGACGATCGCCGACGACTACCAGAGCCGCTACGACCTCTCGATGACGGAGTGGCGGGTGATGGCCGTGCTGGCACGTTTCGAGGGGCTTTCCGCACGCGAGGTGGCCGAGCGCACGGCGATGGACAAGGTGGCGGTGAGCCGGGCACTGGCGCGGCTGGTCGACGCCGGGCGCGTCAATCGCGATACCCACGGTGGCGACAAGCGCCGTTCGGTATTGAGCCTCACGGATGCCGGTTGGGACATGCACGATGACGTGGCGCCGATGGCGCGGGCACGCGAGCGCGAGGTGCTGGCCAGGCTTGATGCCGATGAACAAGCCTGGCTGACCCGCATCCTGGACAAATTGCAGGGCTGAGCCAGGGGCGTCGTCCTGATGCCGGCGCAGCTGGGTGACCCGCAAAATTTTACGTGCCGTACGCGCAGCCGGACATGCACAACCGCTTTCACTGACCGCGTCGATCCACCCCGATATCGGATGATGCCGGCTGATCTTTCCATTTTGACTGGCTTTGGATGCTTTGCGCCATACTCGCCAAAACGGGATGGCTGGCGCATTCTGTGCGCCATCTTTGGTACCAACGGCAATGAACGACGTCGTGCCGCAGTCTGTGGACTTGCTTGCGACATTGGGAGACCAGGGTGCTGCTGCGGATCAACCTGATTTTGCTTGCCGCATTCGCGTTCAGCCTGTTCGCGATCTCGCTGGTCGTGACTTCGATGCTGCAGGAAAACGCCATCCGCGAGGTGCTGGCCCAGGCCGGTCTGATGCTTGACAGCGCGGCGGCCATCCGGTCCTACACGGAGACCGAGGTGGGGCCGTTGCTCGACGAGAAGATGATCAGTGCATTCCGCCCGCAGAGCGTGCCGTTCTATGCCGCGACGCAGAACTTCCTGAAGCTGCACAAGGAGCATCCGGACTACGCCTACAAGGAAGCGACGCTCAATCCGACCAATCCACGCGATCGCGCGACCGACTGGGAAGCGGATATCGTGCAGCGCTTCCGCAACGACGCCACCACCCGGCAGGTGACCGGCGTGCGCGACACCCCGATGGGCAGAAGTCTGTTCATGGCACGTCCGATCCGTGTCGAGCCCGGCTGTCTGCATTGTCACAGCCTGCCGTCGGCTGCCCCGGCGACGATGATCGCGCGCTACGGAAGCGACAATGGATTCGGCTGGCAGCCCAACGAAATTGTCGGTGCACAGATCATCTCGGTACCGCTCGCCACGGCCGAGTCGAGCGCCAGCCGCATCCGCCGCGGCGTGCTTTTCGCCATGACCGCGATGTTCGCCGGCGTGCTGCTGATCGTCAATGCCGCGCTCTATCTGTTGGTCATCCGTCCGGTACGGGGGATCGCGCGGATTGCCGATCAGGTGAGTCTGGGCAATGCCTCGGCAGCGGAATTCCCCGCCGGCGGCGGGCGCGAACTCGCGCTGTTGTCGGCCGCGCTCAACCGCATGCGCAAGAGCCTGGACAAGGCCTTGCGGATGCTGGACGGCTGAGCCATGGCACGCGACATCTTCGTCAGCTATTCACAGCCCGATCGCGACAGCGCGTTCGTCCTCGTGCAGCAATTGGAAGCGCGTGGCCTCAGCGCATGGATCGCACCGCGCGACGTATCCCCGTCGGGCGACTGGGCCGCCGAAATCATCGAGGCGATCTCCAGTGCGCGGCTGATGCTGCTGGTGTTCTCGGGCAACAGCAACGACTCGGACCAGGTCCGACGCGAAGTCGAGCGCGCCGTGCACAAGCGGCTGCGCATATTGCCGTTCCGGATCGAGAATGTGCTGCCGTCGAAGAGCCTGGAATACTTCCTCAGCGCACAGCACTGGATGGATGCGTTTCCACCACCGCTACAGCCGCACGTCGATCGACTGTGCCAGTACCTTGAAGCTGCATTTGGTGAGGATCGTGTCGCCCTCGACCTGCCTGTCGAGCACCGATCGCCATCGGCAGCGGGAGCGGCGGAAACGGCGCATCCGTCCGGTGGCGTCGACGTCGTCCTGCTGCGACGCATGGAGACCGAACTCATGCGCTGCATCGGCCCGGTGGCCGGACATCTGGTCCGGCGCGCGGCGAAAAGTAGCGGCGATCTCCATGCGATCGCACAGCTGCTCGCGGCAGAAATTGACAGTGAAGCGGAACGACGTGGCTTTCTCGAAGCTTGCCGGCGGATCGACCAAGGCAGATGACGGACAGGACGTGCCTGGATGCTTTGCCGCCATACTCGCGTTGCCCGATGCACCGGTTTGTCGATCAGCGGTGTGGTCAGGAACAACCGCGCGCGATCGACGAGCAGGCCCCGGAGGCGGCTGGCAATCCGCCACTGCGATCGCAGGAACGACTTCGCTCATGGACGACCTGATCGCCATGAACGAAATCATCCTCCGATCGCCCGTCCGTCCGAGGCTGGCCGAATTCGCTGCCAGCGCCAGCCTCGCTTCAGCAGATCCAACGAACTGCTCCGAAAAGCTGCGGGCTAGTCCTGGTAGGTAAGCACGTTGCAGGTGACATGCGGGAACGTATAGAGCTTGCCCTTGATGTTCATGGCCATCTGGATGGTCTGGGTATACGCCAGATACCGATGCAGGTGATGCCCGCGCGTCTTGAACAGCAACCAGTAGTCGGCCCAGTAGGCCGTGACTCTCGAGACACTCTCCTCGAACGGGATGTTGGTGACGTAGCCGCGCACATCCAGCAGCGGTTCGGTGGTGACGCGCCAGTGCATGTAGGCATCCGGATCGATGATATCCACGGCCTGCTGCAATGGCTTGTTGACCCACTTGGACAGCATCGGGTGTGGGTTCTGGTAGTTGGCCGGGCTGTCCTCCCGGGTCGCGTAGCGAAGGTCGACATTGAGGTTCGTCCGCAGCGAAGGCGGCGCAGGCGCATTGGGCTCGGGCTCGGCCGGTATCGGAAACGGGAACGGTGCATCGGGAATCACCGGGCGACCGATGATCTTCGCGCTCCTTTCGGGGGAATCATCCTGGCCCGTGCGCGCCACCGTGTCGAAATAGCCCAGCGCGAGAATCGAATTGCCATGCGGCACCGCGATCTGCTTGGCAATCGACAGCGACGTCGGCTGCTGGAGCGCGTCGGATACCGCTTCCACGTCGATCGCCGCCGGATATGGCCCGGGCTGCTGCACGAAACGCGGGCACCAGAGCCAGGCCCCGTTTTCGACATGCACCACACTGTCCTTGCCGGGTCCCTCGGCGAACATGACCTGCTGATCGTAAAACAGCGCATGCACGTTTTGCGCGACCAGTCCGCCGCGATTGGGCGCTTCGGCCGCGATCGCCAGGGTGTTCACGACATCATCGTTGTTGAAGCGGATGCGCTCGTGGTACTTGAAGTTCTTGAGGATGTAGCCATCGGGATCCGACGACTGCGGCAGCGGCATGACGTTGTAGGACAACGGGTTGTCCTTCCCGCCCACGAGATGGCCGTCTGCATCGTGGCCGATATTCTGGTTGTGCCAGGTACCGACAAGGTTCTGCTGGAAAGGGGCGAGGTTGGGTATGGGAACTGCGTAAGGCATGGTCGTACTCCTCTGGCGATGGGCTGCGCCACGAATGGCGTCATGCCGTTCACCGCGAGCCGGGCCGGTGGAGAGTGCGGGCATGCGAGACAGCAGGAGAACTCGCCGGCGGCTGGATGGCAGCCATCCTCCCGACCCGGGAATACGAGTGGTTCTACATGTTCGGCAGGGCAGCATCGGGCAGCGGATGGCGCAGGGGCGAAAGTGCGCATGGACAGACTTTCGTGCCTTGCTGCGACGGTGCCGTCCGGCGTTCGGCCCGTATCTCCCCAGGGACATCGGCACGCGGATCGGCGATCGGAGTCTACGCGCGCGCGCAGCCAGTGCTGTCAGGCAATACCGATGAAAACCATCGGCACGGACCGTGGCGCGAAGTAGGCGAAATCCGGCAACACCTGGCCCAGGTCAACAGCGTCAGGCGCAACGATGGCACGGGCGCATTGGCGCGACATGCCGACCGCGCACGATACCGGTCAGACTCGCCTGAATTGCCGCCTGGACAAGCCGAAGACTGGATTGTGCGGAAGACCTGTTGGAGCGGCTTCAGCCGCGATGCCGTTGCCGCGATGTCGACAAGCTCCAGAGCATCGCGGCCGAAGCCGCTCCGACCATACAAAGCGATCCGAGTACGTCTAGCGCACCCCGTGCATCAACTTGTTGATCAGCGGCGCGATCAGGAACAGCAGCGCACCGCCGCCGAGCAAAATCCAGAAACCGAAGGTGTAACCCGACAGCGCGGAGTCCACCGTCATGCCGCCCTCGCCACTGACGTGGCCGGCAAACAGGCCGGCCAGGTTGTTGCCGATCGCGGTGGACAGGAACCAGCCGCCCATGCCCAGCCCGACCAGCCGTACCGGCGCCAGCTTGGTCACCATCGACAGGCCGATCGGCGACAGGCACAGCTCGCCGGCGGTCTGCAGCACATAGCACAGCACCAGCGTCCACAGCGGAATCATGCCGTCGTTGCCGACCAGGCTGGACAACGCATACATCAGCACCGCGAAGCCCAGTGCATTGCCGATCAGGCCCAGCCCGAACTTGCGCGGGATCGACGGCTCGATGCGGCGTTTGTCCAGCCACGCCCAGACCAGGCTGATCAGCGGCGCCAGCAGCACGATCGCCACCGGATTGACCGACTGGAACCAACCCACCGGAAATTCCCAGCCGCCCAGCATGTGGCGCTCGACAATATTCTGCGCGAGGAAATTGAACGAACTGCCGGCCTGCTCGAAGAACATCCAGAACAGCACGTTGAAGGTGAAGATGATCAGCATCGCGATCACCCGCTGGATCTGCACCTTGCCGGTGCGCACCGCCTCGACCACCAGCATCACGCCGACGCCGACGAACAACAGCGTCAGCAGCCACTGGATCACCACGGCGCCGGCACGGTCCATCAGCACATAGACCAGCGGGATCGCCACCAGCACGCCAAGCACGACGTAGACGACGCGCATCGGGCTGGCGATTTCCGGCGCGGGCCGACCGATTTCGCCAAGCTGGCGTCGACCGAACCAGAACCATACCAGGCTGATCAGCATGCCCACGCCGGAGGCCGCGAACACCACGTCGTAGTTGTCGTGCTGCGGCGTACCGAAGACCTGCTCGGCCAGATAGCTGGTGAGGATCGGCGCGATCAGTGCGCCGGCATTGATGCCCATGTAGAACAGGGTGAAGCCGCGGTCGCGGCGCGAGTCGCCCGGGGCATACAGCTGGCCCACCATCGAGGAAATGTTCGGCTTGAACAGGCCATTGCCGACGATGATCGTGGCCAGCCCCAGCATGAAGATCTCGTGCTGCGGCACCATCACCATGAACAGGCCGCTGGCCATCACCACCGCGCCGAGCAGGATCGACCGCTGGTAGCCGATGATCTTGTCGGCCACGTAGCCACCAAACACGGCGGTGGCGTAGACCAGCGCCAGGTATGCGCCATAGGTGCGGCTGGCCGAAGCCTGGCCGGCTTCATCCCCGCCAAAGAACTGCGCCACGATGTACAGCGTGAGCGCCCAGCGCATGCCGTAGAACGCAAAGCGCTCCCAGAACTCGGCCATGAACAGCATCCACAGCGGTTTCGGGTGCCCGAGCAGTTGCGGGTATTGCGGTGCCGCAGTGGCATTGCTGGCGTAGGTCGTGTGGCTCATGCAGTACCTCTGGGCTGAATCGCAAGATATTACGAACGGCCAGATGTAACCGGCCCGGCGCCAGCCGTCAACCGCGACGCAGCACCCGGGTCAGCAAGTTGTCGTCACCGGCATAGGCCGGCACCCGCCCCACCGGGGCTCCATGCGAGCCGGGCGTCAGACGCCGGATCCACGGCACGGTGCATGGAAGCAGCGGCGCAACCATGCCATGCCAGCGGCAATGGTCCGGCTCTTGGGTGTTCCATTCACTCCAGCACGGTACGCACGTCCAGCAGCTCCGGGAAGAACTCCAGGTCCAGCGCTTTCTTCAGGAAGCTCACCCCGGACGATCCGCCGGTGCCGCGGCGATGGCCGATGATCCGCTCCACCGTCTTCATGTGGCGGAAGCGCCACAGCTGGAAGCTGCCTTCCACGTCCACCAGTTGCTCGCACAAGTGGTATTCGGGCCAGAACTGCGCACGATCCTCATAGATGCGCTTGAGCACGGGCAACAACGCTTCATGACGCCGATACGCCATGGTCCAGTCGCGATCGAGCAACTCGGCCGGCACCGCATGCCCGCGGCGCGCCAGGTAGCGCAGGAATTCGTCGTACAGGCTGGGGGCCTCCAGCACCGCGCGCAGCAGATCCTGCGCGGCGGGATCGTGTGCGAACACCTTCAGCATGCCGGCGTTCTTGTTGCCCAGCAGGAACTCGATCTGGCGATATTGCAGCGACTGGAAACCGGAGGACGGCCCCAGTACGTCACGGAACTCCAGGTACTCCGAGGGAGTCAGTGTCTCCAGCACGGCCCACTGCTCGAACAACTGGCGCTGCACCTGCTTCACCCGCGCCAGGATCTTCAGGCAGGCGTCGACATCATCGACCTGCAGATGCGCCACGGCGGCCTTCAGCTCGTGGATCAGCAGTTTCATCCACAACTCCGAGACATGATGCTGCACGATGAACAGCATCTCGTCGTGATGTGGCGGCTGGCTCAAGGGCTGTTGCGCCGACAACAAGGTGTCCAGATGCAGATAGCCGCCATAGGTGATCTTGCCGTTCAGGTCGGTCTGGATCTCCGCCTCAAGCTCGCGCTCGTTTTCGCTCATGCTGTTCCGTCACGTGGGCCAAAGGCACATGGTAACGGCAACGGCAGGGATCGCATCCTGATCCAGGACAGGAAATTCGCCAGATTGGATACGGCAAAAGCCCTGTGGGAGCGCCATCCCGCAGCCTCGTGACTGGCTTCCGTACGCTTCGGAATGCTGCGCTGTACCTTGCACTGCAACATGCGCGCCTGTTATCAAGCGCGGTCTTGTCCGGTCGTTTGCATGTGCTTCCCTGGCACATGTGCCGCCGCTCAACCCCTTTCCTCACTCCGGAGCGAGTCGTGACCATCGCCGCCAAGTTTGAAATCGAATACCTGCAATACCTCGATGCCGAGGGCAAGGAGGTCCGCAAGGACCTGCCCGCTTTCACCAAGGATCTCGACCACATGGTCGAGCTGTACAAGCTGATGCTGTCGACCCGCGTGTTCGACGCAAAGTCGATCGCACTGCAGCGCACCGGCAAGCTGGGCACCTATGCCAGCTGCCTCGGCCACGAGGCGGCGCATGTCGGCATCGGCAGCGCGATGAAGCCGGAAGACGTGCTGGCGGTGAGCTATCGCGAATACGGCGCGCAGCTGTATCGCGGCGTGCAGCCGCGCGAGGTGTACATGTACTGGGGCGGCGACGAGCGCGGCAACGACTACCAGGTCGAGCCGGCACGGCACGACTTCGCCTGGTCGGTGCCGATCGCCACGCAGTGCCTGCACGCGGCCGGCACCGCGCTGGCGTTCAAGATCCGCGGCGAAAAGCGCGTGGCGGTGTGCACGATCGGCGACGGCGGCTCGTCCAAGGGCGACTTCTACGGCGCGATCAACATCGCCGGCGCGCAGAACCTGCCGCTGGTGGCGGTGATCGTCAACAACCAGTGGGCGATCTCGGTGCCGCGCAAGATCCAGTCCGGCGCGCCGACGCTGGCGCAGAAGGGCATCGCGGCAGGCCTGTACTGCATCCAGGTCGACGGCAACGACATCATCGCCGTGCGCAAGGCGATGGAAGACGCGCTGGAGCGCGCCCGCAACGGCGAAGGCGGCAGCGTGATCGAGGCGGTGACCTATCGTCTCGGCGATCACACCACCGCCGACGATGCACGCCGTTACCGTGGCAAGGAGGAAGTCGACGAAGCCTGGGCCAAGGAGCCGATGAAGCGCCTGCGCAACTGGCTGGTGAAGAAGAAAGTGTGGGACGACGCGAAGGAAGAAGCCTGGAAGGCCGAGTGCGACGACTGGATGGACAACGAGGTCAACGCCTATCTGGAGACCAAAACCCAGCCGGTCACGGCGATGTTCGACTACATCTTCGCCGAAGTCCCCGCCGATCTCGCCAAGCAGCGCGATTACGTCCTCTCGCTTGAATCAAAGGGTCACTGAGTCATGGCACAAATCACTCTCATCGAAGCGGTCACCCAGGCACTCGCCTACGAGATGGCGCACGACGACAGCGTCGTGGTGCTGGGCGAAGACGTGGGCCTCAATGGCGGCGTGTTCCGCGCCACCCAGGGCCTGCAGGAAAAATTCGGCGAGCTGCGCGTGCTCGACACCCCGCTGGACGAAACCACCATTGCCGGCGTCACCGTGGGCCTTGCCGTGGCCGGCATGAAGCCGGTCGCCGAAGCGCAGTTCGAAGGCTTCATCTATCCGATGATGGAGCAGATCGCTTGCCACGCCGCACGCATGCGCAACCGCACCCGCGGCCGTCTCACCGTGCCGGCCGTGTGGCGCGCGCCGTGGGGCGGCGGCATCCGTGCGCCGGAACATCACTCCGAGGCGAACGAGCACCTGTTCACCAACATCCCCGGCCTGCGCGTGGTGATGCCGTCCTCGCCGGCACGTGCCTACGGCCTGCTGCTGGCGGCGATCCGCGACCCCGACCCGGTGATGTTCTTCGAGCCCAAGCGCATCTACCGCCAGTACAAGGAAGAAGTGCCGGACGACGGTGAAGCCTTGCCGCTGGACGTGTGCTTCGTGCTGCGCGACGGCACCGACGTCACCCTGGTCAGCTGGGGCGCACAGGTCAAGGAAGCGCTGGAAGCGGCCGACGAACTGGCCGAGCAAGGCATCAGCGCCGAAGTGATCGACGTGGCCACGCTGACCCCGCTGGATTTCGACACCATCGCCGAATCGGTGCAGAAGACCGGCCGCTGCGTGATCGTGCACGAAGCGCCGAAGACCGCCGGCTTCGGTGCCGAGATCGCCGCGCGCCTGGCCGAGGAATGCATGTACGACCTGCTTGCCCCGGTCGAGCGCGTCACCGGCTTCGACACCCACATCCCGCTGTTCCGCCTGGAAATGAAATACCTGCCGAGCGTGGAACGCGTCGTTGACGCGGCCAAGCGTACGCTGGCGGCAAGCTGATCCCCTGGGTCACTGCCCGGCACGTCGGGCAGTGGATCAAAATTCAAATCACTCTGGAAATCCGCTCATGGCTGATATCAAGACGTTCTACCTGCCCGACCTCGGCGAAGGCCTGCCCGACGCAACTATCGTCGAGTGGCACGTGAAGGTGGGCGACAGCATCAAGCTCGACGCGCCGCTGTGTTCGATGGAGACCGCCAAGGCCGTCGTCGACGTGCCCTCGCCGTACACCGGCAAGGTCACCAGACTGCATGGCGCCGAAGGCGACATCATCGAAACCGGCGCCGCGCTGGCCGAGTTCGAGCCCGACCCGAATGCCAAGCAGCGTGCCGAGTCACAGGAAACCGGTCATCACCACGGCCCCAAGAAAGCCGAAGCTGCTCCGGCACCCGCGCCGGCACCGGCACCGGCGGCTGCCACGGCTGAGCGCGAAGACGAAGGTACCGTGGTCGGCGCGATGGTCAGCGGCAATACCGTGCATGTCGAACAGGCCGCCAGCATCGGCGGCGTGAAAGCCGTGCCGGCCGTGCGCGCGCTGGCGAAGAAGCTCAAGGTCGACCTGACCCGCGTGCGCCCCAGCGGCGCCGACGGCGTGGTCACCATGAAGGATGTCAAGGAAGCCGCCGCGAATGGCTCGGCCGCGCTGGGCGCTGCACCTGCCCGCGCGGTGCCTGCCTCCGCCGGCCGTCATCTCGCACCGGAGCTGCCGCAAGGCGAACCGGTACGTACCGCGACCTCGCTGGCCGGCAAGCCGGTGCGCACCGCACCACCGTCGCAGACCGCCAGCGGCCAGCCGGAACAGCTCAAGGGCGTGCGCCGCAACATGGCCCGCGTGATGGCCGATGCCCACGCCCAGGTCGTGCCGACCACCCTGGTCGACGACGCCGACCTGCACGCCTGGATCGGCAAGCAGGACATCACCGCCCGGCTGATCCGCGCGATCGTCGCCGCCTGCAAGGCGGTGCCCGCGCTGAACGCCTGGTTCGACGGCAAGAACCTCAGCCGCACCCTGCACCCGCAGGTGGACATCGGCATCGCGGTGGATACCGACGACGGCCTGTTCGTACCGGCGCTGCGCAACGCCGACATGCTCGACGCCGCCGGCGTGCGGGGTGCGATCAAGCGTCTGCGCACGCAGGTGGAAGAGCGCACGATCCCGGCGTCGGAACTGTCCGGCTACACCATCAGCCTCTCCAACTTCGGCATGTTCGCCGGCCGCTACGCCACCCCGGTCGTGGTGCCGCCGACCGTTGCCATCATCGGCGCCGGCAAGCTCAGCCACGACGTGGTCGCCGTGATGGGCGGCATCGAAGTGCATCGGCGCATGCCGATCAGCCTCACCTTCGATCACCGCGCCGCGACCGGCGGCGAGGCGGCGCGTTTCCTCAAGGCGCTGCTGGACGATCTGTCGTTGCCGAACTGATACGAACCATCGCAGTGGCATCGAAAAGAGCGGGCGTCCTTGGGACGCCCGCTCTTTTTCTGCTCGAATGAACTGCGCGCGCGTGCGTTTCAGCCGCTGCAGCCACCTCGTACCCGGCGACTCGTCGCCTCTGCCCGCCTCTCGGCGACCTGAAACCGCCACCCGTCACCTGGTGCCTTCCGTGCCGATGCATCACGAACAACACTGTTCCGGAACGTACTGCGGAACACATCCCGATGACTTCTCGGCTCGACGCGACGACTCTCCCCACCGGCTCCCGACCCGCAAGTGCGCCGCATACGGGCAGCCAACCGACAATCCCCGTCTCCCGCCACGGCACTTCGCCCAGCCGGGCAACCACGGCGCTGAAGTTCGCGGCCACAAGCTGGTTCGCGGTGGCCGCCCTGGGCCAGCTGATGTTTCTGGCCTACCTGTTCGGCTTCTACGGACGCACTGCGCTGCTGGGTCAGTTCGAAGCCTGGAACCAGGTGTTTCCACGCAGTCACGTTGCGGGCGATCCGGTGCACAACGCCGTCGTGGCGATGCATCTGGCGTTCGCCGCGTTGATCACCGGTGGTGGGCTGCTGCAGTTGACCACGGGGGTACGCCGGCGGTTTCCCCGCTTTCATCGCTGGAACGGCCGGGTGTATCTGGTCTCCTCGTTCGTGATGGGTCTCGGCGGCTTGGTCATGGTGTGGACGGGAACCAGCGTGGGCGATCTGTCTCAGCACATCGCGATCAGCATCAACGCCATCCTGATCATGCTGTGTGCGGTGATGGTCTTGCGCCACGCATTGGCCCGCCGCCTTGCGCTGCATCGGCGCTGGGCGCTGCGCCTGTTCCTGGTGGTGAGCGGCGTGTGGTTTTTCCGCATCGGCCTGACCTTCTGGATCATGCTGAACCAGGGGCCGGCAGGTTTCGACCCGCAGACATTCACCGGGCCGGCGCTGACCACGATCGCGTTCGCCCAATACCTGCTGCCACTGGCCGTGCTCCAGCTCTACTTCCATGCGCAAGACCACGGCGGGAAGCGCGGGCGAGTGGCCATGGCTTCGGGCCTTTTTGCGTCAACGCTGGTCACGGCGGTCGGCATCGTCGCGGCAACGATGATGCTGTGGCTGCCGCATCTTCGCTAGGCGCCATCTGCAGTCCGCAACAGCCGCGACGTGGGCCTTCGGATGGCTTCGATCGCAACGAGAAGCACGATCAGACCACAGGGAGACCAACACCATGCATCCGCTCGATCGAACGGCACGACTGGCAGGATTCCTGTACCTGCTGGTCGTGATCACCGGTTTCTATACGCTCATGTACGTGCCTGGCAAGCTGTTCGTGCCGGGAGACGCAGCCGTGACGGCCAGCAACATCCTGGCGCATCAATCGCTGTTCCGCACCTATATCGCCATCGAGTTCCTCTCCGAGCTGCTCTTCGTCGCCACCGTGTTGGCGCTGTACCAGTTGCTCAAATCGGTGGGTCCGCGGCTTGCGATCCTCATGGTGCTGCTGGTGCTGCTCGACACGCCGCTGGCGTTCGCGAGCATCGCCAACGAAGTGGCTGCGCTCGGCTTCCTCCGCGGTGCCGACTTCCTCGCTGTCTTCGACCCGGCGCAGCAGCAGGCATTGGCCATTCTTCTGCTGAAATTGAATGGCCACGCGACTCTCGTGTCCCAGATGTTCTGGGGGCTCTGGCTTTTTCCGCTCGGCTGGCTGACCTGTCGATCCTCGTTTCTTCCCCGCCTGCTTGGCGTCTGGCTGATCATCAACGGCGCGGCTTATGTCGCATTGAGTGTCCTCGGACTGCTCTGGCCCGGCTATCCCGATATCGTCTCCACCATTGCCATGCCGATCCTGTTTGGCGAGGTGGCATTTACGCTATGGCTGCTGATCGCAGGCGTGCGCGTGCGGGCTCCGGTCGCCGCCGTATCGCCATAGCAGGGATCCGACGAAACCTCTGCCGGGGAAACCTGGCTCAGCTCGGCGCGGCGGCAGGTGCGTCGTGCGACTCCTGCTGACTTGCTATGGTTGCGCCATGACTGCCGTGGACCTGTCCCCCAAACCGAAAGGCTTCGCGCGCGTGCTCGGCTGGCGGCGCGTGCGTTATCCGTTCGGCGCGGCGGCGCTGCTCGGGTTGCTGCTGATGCCGGGGTGGGAGGATCACTACTGGGTCTTGTTCAGTCGCGTGTTCTTCATCGCCCTGTCCGGCATTCTCGCCTTCGGTCTGTTCGAGCAGTGGCCAGCGCGCTTGCCGCGACGGATGGCGCGCTGGGTACTGCAGGTCGTCGCCGTGGCGATGGTGATCCCATTGGCGGCATGGGTGGCTTACTTCGCGACAACGCAAAGCGACCCCGTTCCCTTCTGGCACAACAGCGATCGCTTGACCGGCTTCGGCTTCATGACCGTCATGGGCCTGCTGGTCGCCCCGTGGATGGCGGTGTCGGCACTGATCGGCCAGATCAATGGCGCGGCGCAACGGCAGGCGCTCGCCTTCGAACTCGAACGCAGCGAACTCGAACGCAAGGCGCTCGACGCGCGCATGCGCCTGCTGCAGGCGCAGGTGGAGCCGCACTTCCTGTTCAACACGCTGGCCAACGTGCGCGAGCTGGTGGATTCCGGTTCGCCGCAGGCGTCCGTGGTGCTGGGCAGCCTGATCGCCTACCTGCGCGCCGCCGTGCCGCGCCTGCACAACCCGGCTACCACGCTGGGGCAGGAACTTGAGCTGGTGCGTGCCTATCTCGAAGTGATGCACATGCGCATTCCCGACCGGCTGACCTACGTGCTGCATGTCGACGACACCGCCCTCGCGCTGTCTTGTCCGCCGATGGCACTGCTGACGCTGGTCGAGAATGCCGTCCGTCACGGCATCGATCCCAGCGAGGAGGGCGGCCGGATCGAGGTTCGCGTGGCGCTGCGCGCTGGCCGCTGCCTGGCGCAAGTCATCGATACCGGTGTCGGACTGCAGTCGGCGGGCGGCAGTCTCGGCACGGGACTGGCGACCCTGCGCGAACGACTGCAGCTGGTCTTCGGCCATGACGCGCAGCTGCGATTGAGTGAGCTCGCGCCACACGGCGCATGCGCCGAGCTGGACTTCCCCGCCCGCAAGGACCTCGCATGAGCGCGCAACACCCGACCGCACTGATCGCCGACGACGAGCCGTTGCTGCGCAAGGCGTTGACGCGCCTGCTGGCACAGGCATGGCCGAGGCTGGAGGTCGTGGCACAGGCCCGCAACGGCCGCGAGGCGGTCGAACAGTTCGAGGCCCGGCAGCCGGATGTCTGCTTCCTCGACGTGCAAATGCCCGGCATGTCGGGGCTGGAGGCCGCGCGCCACATCGGTCGGCGGGCCCACATCGTGTTCGTGACCGCGTTCGACCAGTATGCGGTGCAGGCCTTCGAACACGGCGTGCTCGATTACCTGGTCAAGCCGGTGGAACTCTCGCGCCTGGCCGAAACGGTCGCCCGCTTGCGCGAGCGGCTGCTCGCCGCGCAGCCCGCGCTCGATGCCGGGGCGCTGATCGAACAACTCGCGGTACGCCTGCGCAAGGATAACGGCGCGACCACGCTGCAATGGATTCGTGCGTCAATCGGACCAGCCGTGCGCATGATCGCGGTCGACGACATCGACTACCTGCGCTCCGACGAGAAGTACACGCGGATTGCCTGGCGTGACGAGGGCAAGCCCGCCGAGGCGTTGATCCGCACGCCGCTGAAGGAACTGGTGGCACAACTGGACATTACCCGCTTCGCCCAGGTACACCGCGCCGTGGTGGTGAACCTGCGCGCCATCGACCACGTGGTACGAGGCGAGAACGAGACCGCGCAGATCCACCTGAAGGCGCGCGACGATGTGCTGCCGGTGAGCCGCAACTACCTGCACCTTTTTCGCCAGATGTGATCCACCCGCTTGCACGACGCGCTTCATCGCGCGCGGAGCGCGATGTCAGTAGTCGCGCACATCCAGCAGCATGAAGCAGCGCGCGCTGTAATCGCCACCACGCGGCCACGCCACTTCGTTCAGGGCCAGCGTGCCCGCCGTCCACAACTCATTGTCGAGCAGCGCCTCGCAGCGCGAGTCGCCATCGTCGGCATGGCTGTGCACCAGTCGCAGCCAGTGCAACTCGGGAGTCAACGCCTCGCGTTTCAGCGCCGCCTCGATCGCCACCAGCGCGTCGCGCGGCATGTCGGCAACATCCGTTCCGCGCACGCTGAACGGCCCGACGAACACATCCCAGGTGCGCAGGCCGATCTCCCACGCCGTGATCTTCATGCGGCGGTCGTCGGTAACGTACCAGCATGCCGCCAACAGCAGATGGAACGCATTCTGCTCGAAGGTCTTGAGCGCATCGCGGCAACCGGCCTCGCCACCGCCGATGCCAGCGAAGCTTTCCTCGATGCGACGCTCCTCGCCCAGCACCACGTCGACATCGAGCCGGCCCGGCTCGCCCGTGCGGCCGTCATGCCATTCCGCACGGATCGCGGGGAAGTCGCCGTCGGTGACCAGCCAGCCGTCGTCGTCCGCATCCAGCTCGACGTCGTGCCGCTCGAACAACCGCAACAGGTATTTCTGCAACGCCACATTGTCCATCGTCATTCCCGCAAGCTGTTGCCATTCGTCGAGGGCAGTTCGCGCCAGGTCAGGTACACGCGCAGGTCGAACTCCAGCTGGTGGTAGTCCGGCAGCATGTATGTGCACAACTGGTAGAACGCCTTGTTGTGATCCATCTCTTTCAGGTGCGCCAGTTCGTGCACCACGATCATCTGCAGGAACTCCGGTGCAGCGGCCTTGAACAGGCTGGCCACGCGGATCTCCTTCTTCGCCCTCAACTTGCTGCCCTGCACGCGCGAGATTGCCGTATGCAAACCCAGCGCATTGCGCAGCACGTCGAGCTTGCTGTCATACAGCACCTTGTCGATGCCAGGCGCATTCTTCAGGTGTTGCTGTTTCAGCGAGGCCACATAGGCGTACAGCAACTTGTCGCTCTGCACGTCGTGGCGATCGGGGTAGCGCCTGGCCAGGTGCTCGCCAAGGCGCTGCTGCGCGATCAGCTCGCGCACCTTGTCCTGCAGCACGAGGGGATAGGCCTGAAGATACTTCAGCGGAATCATGCCGCCCATTCTCGCATTACACCGCTGCCGGGATTGCCAGCGGCCGCGCTCAGGCTCGGCGACGCCCCCATATCCATTGGCGCAGCAGCATCGCCAGCACGAGCACGATGGTGAATCCGGCATAGCCGTAGAGCGCCGGCAACACTTGTTGCCAGATCGCACCACTGACTTGCCCGAATTCGTTCACCTGCGGTATCTGTGCCCGGTCGAAACCGAATGTCGCCGATTGCGCCGCGGCGACCAGCATCAGCAGCACGGCGGTCAGATCGAACAGACGGCGGGAACGCGTACGCGGCAGGCTCCGTGGATAAGCCGAGTAGATCCAGCACAGTACCAGCAACCATGGCGCAAGCAGCAGCAAGGCGAGATAACGCATCCGTCAATCCTGCGCCGCCAGTTGATCCAGGGCCTGGCGCAATTGCTCCAGTGCCTCGTCGCGCGCCACCTCGTCGCGATAATCCGGCGTACTGGCCACCGCCTGGCCATCCAGCTCAAGACTCATGCCCAATGGCTGCAATTGGAGCACGGCGGCGCGGGAACCCAGCGTCTTGATCTGCTTCTGCAGTGCGCCAGCCGCCTTGGGGTCGGCGAATGATCTGGACAGCAGCAACTCCACGCCTTCCGCGGAAAACAGCCGGAAACGGAAGTTGCCATCCGCATCGCGAAAGCTGGCAAAACGCGGTGCCCGGCCTGGCTTGACAGCCGCCTTGCCGCGGACGGCATCCGGCGCCACCGAAGCGCTCGAGCGCAACCCCAGCACTTCGCGCAGGGCTGCGAGCTTGGGCGTGGCAATCGCCCGCGCCTTCCGCGCCCCCTGCTGCAGGATCTCCTCGATCGCCACCGGGTCGGCCATGAATGCCTCGTAGCGTTCACGCATCGGCGCCAGGTCGGCTTCGATCCGCTCGTACAGCACCTGCTTTGCCTCGCCCCAGCCGATGCCGTCGATGAGTGCCTGGCGGAATGCCGCCGTCTCGGCCTCACTGGCAAACGCCCGAAAAATCGTGAACAGGGCACAATCGTCCGGTTCCTTCGGCTCGCCCGGCAGGCGCGAATCGGTAACGATGCGCATGATCGCCTCACGCAACGATTTGCCGTTGCCGGCGAACAGCGGAATCGTGTTGTCGTAGCTTTTCGACATCTTGCGTCCGTCCAGGCCCGGCAAGGTGGCCACCTGCTCCTCGATCAACGCCTCCGGCAAGACGAAAAACTCACGCCCGTGGATATGGTTGAAGCGCTGGCCCAGGTCACGTGCCATTTCGATGTGCTGGATCTGGTCGCGGCCCACCGGCACCTGATTCGCATCGAACGCCAGGATGTCCGCCGCCATCAGCACCGGATACATGTACAAACCCGCCGTGACACCGGCATCCGGGTCTTCGCCCGCGTCGGTGTTCCGATCCACTGCCGCCTTGTAGGCATGCGCGCGGTTGAGCATGCCTTTCGACGCCACGCAGGTCAAAAACCAGGTCAGCTCGGGAATTTCCTGAATATCCGACTGCCGGTAGAACGTGACTCGCGCCGGGTCGAGGCCGGCCGCCAGCCAGCTCGCGGCGATCTCCAGCCGCGAACGCTCGATCCGGGCCGCATCGTCACTCTTGATCAGCGCGTGATAGTCGGCCATGAAGAAGAACGCATCCACATCGCCACGCCGACTGGCTTCGATGGCGGGGCGGATCGCACCCACGTAATTTCCCAGATGAGGCGTGCCGGTGGTGGTGATGCCGGTGAGGATTCGAGTCTGCATGGGCCGTGCTGCGATTGAAAGGCTCAGTTTACGACATCACGGAAACCGTTCCGGTACTATCGTCAGGGCAGCCGACTCTGTTCCATCAGCGTTGCTGCCATCGTCCCGAGACGCACTACCCTGCAGGGATGCACTCCACCAGGCGGGCCATGCCTCGTCGAACGACCATGACATGCACCGGCATCACCAATGGGCATGCCTTCATTCGCCAGTGATACTCGACCATGGGAGGCCGTTTTGTGGATACCGCCGACGCAGCCCGTCCGCACTGGTTGACGTTTCTGGGCCAGTGGCTAAGACATCCCCGCCACATGGCTTCGGTGGTGCCGTCGGGACGCCAGCTGGCGCAGTTGATGGTGGCCGCGCTCCCCCGCGATTGCCATCAGGTGATCGAACTGGGGGCGGGCACAGGCGCGATCACCGATGCCTTGCTGCGCCACGGCATCTCTCCGCAGGCACTGCTCGCCGTCGAGATGAATCCGGTGCTGCATCGGCTCCTGCAACGGCGATTTCCGCATGCGCATGTTGCCTGCGGTGACGCCTGCCAGCTCAAGTCGCTGGCCGAAAGCTGCGATGCATTCGGCCTTGACGGGGTGGATGTGGTCTGCAGCAGCCTCGGCCTGCTGACCATGCCAAAGAACATGCAGCACGACATCATGACCGCTGCATTCAGCATGCTGCGCCCGGCTGGCGTCTTCGTGCAGTACACCTACGGCCCACATCATCCACTTGATGACGAGGTGCGCGAGCGCATGGGCCTGAGCTGTCGTCGCTTCGGGCTCGCCTGGCGCAACCTGCCGCCGGCACGGGTCTATGTGTACTCCAGGCAAGCTGCCGCATGAGCGCCGCTGCCGGGCGCACCGCGCCAGCCGTGTCGGACGGTGGCGCGGTTTTCATCCGGAAAAGTCCGCGCATACCGCACCCCGATCATGACCGGGTCGACACGCGTCCCGCGCGACTCAACGGATCAAGGTCGACTTGCCGAACAGGGACTCCACCAGATCCACCGCGAGCTTGGCGGTAGCATTGCGTCGATCGAACGCGGGATTCAGTTCGACGATATCCAGCGACGCCATGCGCCCGCTGTCGGCAATCATCTCCATGCACAACTGCGCCTCGCGGTAGGTCGGCCCGCCGCGCACGGTGGTGCCCACGCCTGGCGCGATGCTCGGATCGAGGAAGTCGACATCGAAGCTGACATGCAGGTGGGTGTTCTCGTCTACGCCATCCAGCGCCTGCTCCATCACCCGCTTCATGCCTTCCTCGTCGATCCGGCGCATGTCGTAGATGCCCACATTCGCCTTGCGCACCAGCTCCTTTTCACCGTAGTCGACCGAGCGAATGCCGACCTGACGAAAGACATCCGGCGTCGTGGCAGGCACGCTTCTACCCAACCCGGTGAGCGCCTCTGGCCCGTAGCCACACAGGCACGCGACGGGCATGCCGTGGATGTTTCCCGAAGGCGTGGCCTGCGAGGTGTTGAAATCGGAATGGGCATCCAGCCACAACACGCGCAGCTGCTTGCCGGTATCGCGGCAATGCTCCGCCACCGCCGTGATCGAACCGATGGCAAGACAGTGGTCACCGCCGAGCATGATCGGGATGTTTCCTGCATTCAGTTCTTGCTGCACAGCCGTGTAGACGGCTGTATTCCATGCCACCACCTCGTCCAGATGACGATAGCCGTCGGTGGGTGGCTGCCACGGATTGATCGGGCCCTGCAGATTGCCACGATCGTTCACCTTCAGGCCACGCCGCTCGAGCATGAGCGCGAGATTGGCTACACGCATCGCTTCGGGGCCCATCGATGCGCCGCGATGGCCAGCACCGATATCGGTCGGCACGCCGATCAGCGAAATATTCTGTTTGCTCATTATTTTGATACCTGTCTGTGACGTCCGGCCGACGGACCGTACACGTCAATCATGCTGACGGAATGTCGACCGCAGGCGAAGACACCTGGCGCAAGGGCGCATGAAAAGTCCACGAAGGCGAGATGAAATATCGGCGATACGTCAAGTCGCAACCCCGGAGTCTACCGGAATGGCTGGCGCAACTTCATCCAATGAACCCCTGCGGCGAACCGGTGCGCGCGAAGCCGCGATCAGGCAAGGGATGGAATTCACGCATGCCAACGGCCCATGTGATCGCCATCGCAGATCGGGTGCTGCCTGCAGGTGCGACCCGGGGCAACGCGGCTGGATGGCGAACAGCGGCTACTTCGACTCCGCCTGGCGCATCCGCGCCAGTTCGTCCTCGCGGCGCGAGCGTGCTCCGTCGCACCACGACACCAAGCTGGTGCTCGAGGACAGCACATCTCGAGGTTTGTCACCCCCCTTGCCGCTGTTTCGAATCACCCCCACAACCAGCGACAACCCACGCCAGACGGCGATATGCGACAAGTGCATGTGCATCGCGATCACTCCCGGCTGCCCCCGTGCAACCGTTGACTGATCCTAACAAGTTTTCACGCGGTATACACATATTCTTGCGCGCACGGAAAAACCCCCGCCCGGGGCCACAAACCCGTGGGCAGATCATTCATGATCGGGCTCACAGCCGATTGCCGATCAGCCAAAGGCGGCTGCACGGCGCAGGTGTGGCTACCCGGAATTTCTCAAGCCGCCGTCCGCGAGCGCGACGTGTCGCCGTACTGGATCAGTTCGATGGTGAACTCGGAACTGACCATTTCGACACTGACACTGCCACCCGAACTGGCATGTTCTTCACGGGCCAGACCACGGCTCAACCGAATGGCGTGCGCATAATTGAGATTGTCATACAGCACCGCCGAGCCGCTGCAGATGCACCACAGGCCGTGTTTGCTCTCCTTGATCGTCAAGACCACACGCATCGTTGCATCCTCAAATCACCATACCGTCAGCGGGGCTGATGTTCGTCCTGCCCCTTGCAGATCCCGGCACGCAACCGGCTGGATGAATCCGTTTCGCCGACAGTCTGTCTAGATCGATTCGGCCTGTCTGTCAGCGCCGGCCTACGCCGCGTGTCCGTTTACGCAGCGAGGCCGACATGCGGGTGTGGTGCGGCGCCCAATCCGATGGGCTGTTGGCAAATGGCGCCTCGGCTGCCACTGATGCCGCAAGCGATGCCGGCCCACGGCTTTCCGAAGCAAGATGCAGATTGCCCTATTTGTTGAGAATGCATATCATTTGCAATCTTTTGCCATGCCTCGCATCGCGCCTTTCCTCCCGGAGAATGTCCTTGAACCAATTCATGCACCGATATGGCACGCCCCTGACCGCCGGTCTGTTTGCCGTATCAGCCGTATCCGGCATTGCGCTGTTTTTCCACTGGTCTTCCCGCTCGTTCCATGCGATGCATGAATGGCTCAGCATGCTGCTGCTGGCGCCCTTCGTGCTGCATCTGTGGAAAAACTGGAAGCCACTGCTCGGCTACGCCCGGCGCAAGACCCTCATCATTCCGCTGGTGCTCTCGGTGGCAGTCGCCGTGCCATTCGCCATGACCGCCGGCAAGGGTGGGCGTTCGGGCAATCCGGCATTCCAGACCGTGGCATTGATGACCCAGTCCAGCCTCGTCGATCTGGCGCCGGTGTTCCGTTCCACCCCGGAAGCCCTGCTCCGGCACTTGCAGCAGCGAGGCTATCAGGCCACATCCATCGATCAGTCACCCAGCGCGATTGCCACCGCCTCTGCCGTGAACGCGAATGAAGTGCTGTTCTCGCTGATGCCCACGCAACCCGCGGCGAAGGTGGACAAGGGCTGACAACCGTCACCTCAGCCGGATGCATCGGCACCAGCTGGTGCGATCACCGGGAATGCGGCTCCGACAATGACCGCAGGCCGTTCCCCGGCTCAAGCCGCCCGGTGGTGTCGTTCAATGCGCCAGCGCAAAATCGATCGCCGCACACACGGCGGTTGCCTGCGCCAGGTTGCACTGCTCGGGCGTGGCCCGCGGACTGTCGGGATAGACCTCGGTGGTCGTCTTGTAGCTCGCGTCGGTGATACCCGCACACAAGCCCAACTCCCTGAGCGGGTATTCGATCACGCCGGGCGAGACCATCGGCGAGCCGATGATCTCGCCATGCCGGTCGGCCGGAGCGATGTGGGTCACCTTGGCCACCGCGTCGATCACCGCCTGCTGGAATGCCGGTTGCGGGTGAGCGCTGTCATCCACCAGATAGAAGCCATCCGGTATCTCGCCTGGCGTATACGTCACGCCATCACGGGCAGCCAGTGCAGGGCGGAACTCGGATTCGTCGCTGTCGGTGGTTTCATGCAGATCGATATGCACCAGCACGCGATCGCGGAACGGCGCGACCAGGCGCATCAACGCTGCCGATTCCATCGCCGGGCTGTTGTCATGGAACGAGCGGTTCGGGTCGAGCGCATCGGCATTCCAGCGATGGATGCGCTCATAACCCCATGGGCTCACGCACGGCACGATCACCAGGTTTGCCCGGCCCTCGTAGCTCGCTGCGTGCTGCCGGGCAAAATGCAATGCTCCGTGCACGCCACTGGTTTCATAGCCATGCACGCCCCCGGTCACCAGTACCGTGGGCAATGCGTCGTCCCATGCACGACTCTTCAGCACGAACAGCGGGTAATGATCCGGCGGATAGTCGAGCTGGCCGTATTCGTGCACCTCGAATTGCGGACCCAATATCCCGATGACGCCGAGCACTTCGGTTTCGTAACTGCGCCGACGGTGCTGAAGCGACAACCAGGCAGCTCTTTCCGACGCCCCCCAAGGGCGTCCCGGCGTGCCGATGGGATAGGGTTCCGGGGTCGTCATGACGTCACTCACTTGCCGTGGCATGGAAAACAGCGAGGCACTGTATCACCCGATGGCGATCCGCCGATGGCCGTAGCTGCCCACCGGCGGATGGACAGGCCACCCCGCATCCGCCCGGCTGCGGGATGAATTACTTGCCCTTGCCGGCCGGCAGCGGCTCCAGGTTGAAGCTGATGGTGGTGATCTTGCGATCCAGACCCTGCACAACATCACTGGTCAGGTCGTTGGACATGTTGCCGGCAAGCACCACGTCGCGATTCAGCAAGAGGCCACACTTGTGACTCTTGTAGCTGCTGGCGACGATGGGTTCCGCCTGCTGGCCAATCTGCTGCATGACTTTTGCGCGGGTGAGCTGAATGCGCTGATTCAGTTCGGTCGCGTTGGTCTGGAATGCCTGCATGCGCCCCTGCAGAGCCGAGCCCTGCTGCTTGCGCTGCGCCTCGCTCAGGGACGACTCCTTGCTCTGGAAGCTCTTGATGTCCGTGTCCAGCGGTGTGCGCTGGCTGTCCAGCTGAGTGCGGGCCTGGTCGGCCAGCTCGCTCAGCCGCTTGCTTGCGGCCTCGCCGACCTTGGCCTGGGCGAAGATCGCTTCGCGCGACAGCAGACACACGCCGGACACGGGTGTGCCGCCGAGGGTCTCGGCCGCTTGCGCGGACGACACGGAGACGGCGGAAAAACCAGCCACGGCAATCAACGAGGTGACAAGCAGGGAACGGGACAGGCTCATGATGGGCGATCCAATAAGATGAAGTTCAGGTGACCCATCGACTCCACCAGAGCCGCAGGGTTCCCCCAGCATACCCAATAAGCGGCTGCCATCGCTCAGGCAACGGCCCGATTTCACGGCTTGCCGCATCGTTCAGCCCTCGCGCTCAGCCGCGCGGGTGATGCTGCGCATGCAATCGCTTCAGGCCTTCCTTCGCGACCAGGGTGTAGATCTGGGTGGTGCTGAGCGAGCTGTGGCCGAGCAGCATCTGCAATGCGCGCAGATCGGCTCCGTGGTTGAGCAGATGCGTGGCGAACGAGTGGCGCAGGACATGCGGCGAGATGCGTTTCGGGTTGATCCCGACCTTCTCGGCGTAACGCTTGACCAGCGTCCAGAACATCTGCCGGCTCATGCCCTCCCCACGCTGGCTGAGGAACAGTGCCGCCGGCTGCCGTCCCTTTGCCAACCCGGGTCTTGCCGCAGCAAGGTATTCCCCGATCCGCTCCATTGCCACTTCACCGACTGGCACCAACCGGTCCTTGCCGCCCTTGCCGGTAATCCGCAATACGCCCTGGCGCGTGTTCAGCGCCGCCAGTGGCAACTCGACCAACTCGGAAACGCGCAGACCGGAGGCGTACATCAACTCCAGCATCGCGCGGTCGCGCACACCCAGCATGCTGCTGCCGTCCGGCGCATTCAGCAGACCCTCGATCTCGCGTTCGGCCAGCGCCTTGGGCAGGCTGCGCGGCAGTTTCGGCCGTTCGATCAGCAGGGTCGGATCGATGAAATCCGGATCGGATCCGGCCACGAAGGCGTAATAGCGCCGGAACGTCGATTGCCGCCGGGCCGCCGAACGCACCGCGCCCTTTTGCGCAGCGTGATAAGCCGAGACATCCTCGCGCCGCGCCGTGGCCAGATCCCGGCCACGCGAAGCCAGCCAGGCGGCAAACGCCTCGAGGTCCTGCCGATAGGCCTCCAGCGTGCGATCGGCCAACCCATCCTCCGACCACACCCGCTCCAGGAACGCGGCGATGCCGCGGCGGTCGGCATCGGCGATACTGGAACGCGTTTCTTCCTTCTCCATGCGCACGATGCTGACCATCACGCGTGCACTACGCAAGCGATTCCATGCCGATATCCGACCACTTCATCACCCGATCCCATCCCTGCCCGCTGTGGCGCCGCCTGCTCGCCCTGGTCTACGACGCCTTGATCGTGGTGGCGATCGTGATGGTGGTGGGCCTGTTGTGCCAGTTGGCCACCGGCGGCCAGCTGATCCAGGTCGGTGCGCGCACCGTCATCCCGGTGTGGTATCGGCCCCTGCAGGGCCTGGTGGTCGCGGCGTATTTCATCAGTTCCTGGCTGCGTGGCGGACAAACCGTGGGCATGCGGCCCTGGCGGATCCGGCTGTGTCGGGCCGATGGCAACGCGCCGACTCTGCAACAGGCGGTGCTGCGCCTGCTGGCGGCCGCCGCACCGATGCTGTTGCTGCTGCTCGCGCCCGCGATCGGCTTGCACGCGACACTGTGGGCGTTGCTGGCCGCGTGGACGGGCTGGTTCGCCACCGCGCTGTTCGACCCGCGTCGGCGTGCCTTGCACGACATCATCGCCGCCACCGAGTTGCAGCGAGTGGGCTGATCTTCACACTCTGCTCAGTAGCGGCACCGTTCAATCGACGGATGCCGTCCATGCCCGCCGCCGAGAGTCGCAGCGATGCCGAACTGATCCGCAACAATCGCGGCTTCTATGAATCGTTGTGGGCGCGGGCGAAGCTGATCGAGCCTTCGCGCTTCAACACCTGGCCTCTGCTGCACGAATTGGCGCAGCAGGCGCCGCGCCGGCTGGAAGTGGCGCCGGGGCTGCGCCCGCGACTGCCGCTGGAAGGCACCTGCTTCATCGACCTCAGCCATGCTGCCTTGCGCCGATTGCATGCCCGCGGCGCCCACACCGTACACGGCATGATCGGCGCCGTGCCGTGCCCCGATTCGAGTTTCGACCTGGTCTGCGCGCTGGACATCCTCGAGCATATCGTCGACGACAATGGCGCCATGGCGGAACTGGCCCGGGTCGCCGCACCCGGCGCCAGCGTGCTGCTGTCGGTGCCCTTGCATCCACAGGCGTGGACCGCCTTCGACGATTTCGTGGGCCATTGCCGGCGTTACGAGCCGGCCCGGATCCTCGGCTTGCTGGAACGGCACGGACTCCAGCTCGAACAAAGCGCGATCTACGGCATGCAGCCCAGATCCTCGTTCCTGCTGGATCTTGGCCAGTGGTATCTGACCCATCGGCGCGAGCGGGCGATGTGGTGGTACAACCAGGTATTCATGCCACTGGCACTGCGCTTCCAGCAGCCGTTGCGCTGGCGCGACGGCCTTGACGATACCCAAGGTGTCGACGAACTGCTGCTGCGCTGCCGCTACGTCGGTTGACCCGGCTGCGGCGCCGAACTGTTTGCGGCGTCGCAACACGAAACGGAAAAACCCTTTAAGATGCAAACGTTTCCGCCCCCTGGTCAGCCCATCAATGCTTTATCAAATCCATGAGTGGCAGCGCTCGCTGCTCGGCCCGCTGAGCTATTTCGCCGAAGCCAACGCACGCATGCTGAACTCCCACAGCAACCCGTTCGCGCAATGGCCAGGCGTGCAGCGACTGGCTGCCGGCAACGAGCTGATCCATCGACTGGGCAAGGATTACGAAAAGCCCGAATTCGGTATCCACGTCGCCAGCGCGCACGGTCAGGAGATCGCCGTGATCGAGCGCGTGGCGCTGGCCCGGCCATTCTGCCAGCTGAAGCGGTTCAAGCGCTTCAGCGACGATCCGGCCACCATCGAGAAGATGAAGAACGATCCGGTGGTGCTGGTGGTAGCGCCGCTGTCCGGCCATCACGCCACCTTGCTGCGCGACACCGTGCGCACATTGCTGCAGGACCACAAGGTGTACATCACCGACTGGGTCGACGCGCGCATGGTGCCCTTCGCGGAAGGCAGCTTCGGCCTGGATGACTACGTCGCCTACGTGGAGGACTTCATCCGCCATATCGGCGCCGAATCGCTGCACGTGATCTCGGTGTGCCAGCCGACCGTGCCGGTGCTGGCGGCAGTCTCGCTGATGGCCGCGCGCGGCGAACCGACCCCGCGCAGCCTGACCATGATGGGTGGCCCGATCGATCCGCGGCGCAGCCCCACCAGCGTCGACAACCTCGCCACCGATCACCCGTTGTCGTGGTTCAAGGGCAATGTGATCCAGACCGTGCCGGCGAACTATCCCGGGCGCGGGCGGGAGGTCTATCCCGGGTTCCTGCAGCATGCCGGCTTCATCGCGATGAATCCCAGCCGGCACATGCGCTCGCATTGGGATTTCTATCAGGACCTGCTGCGCGGCGATCTGGACGATGCCGAATCGCATCGCAAGTTCTACGACGAATACAACGCCGTGCTCGACATGCCGGCGAAGTTCTACCTGGACACGATCGAAAAGGTGTTCCAGCAATTCCTGCTGCCGCGCGGGCTGTGGGATGTGGCCGGCGAGCGGGTCGACCCGGCCGCGATCAGGCACAGCGCGCTGCTTACGATCGAGGGCGAACTGGACGACATCTCCGGCCTGGGCCAGACCGAAGCGGCACATGATCTGTGCAACAGCATTCCGGCCAAACGGCGCGCGCACAAGGTGATCGAGGGTGCCGGTCATTACGGCATTTTCAGCGGTCGCCGCTGGCGCGAAACCGTGTATCCGCAGGTACGCGACTTCATCAGGAAATTCGACCAGGCCAGCAAGACCCGGGCCTGAGTCCACACTCGGCATGCCCACTGGCCGGGTTCGGATGCCTGGCCGAGTGGCACGGATTTCACCGGCGCCAGACCCGTGAAGCCATTGCCGCCGGTTCATCGCCGGCAAGTTTCCTGTTCCAGGGCTTGCCTTGCGCCGCATGGATCAAGCGGTTGCACATCCGCCGCTGCAAGTCGACCATGACCTGCGAGGCGTGACAGCGGGCCGCCGATTCTGCAACCATCAGCCTATTTCGGCGCATGTCGCCCCGTGCAAGGAGTTTCCATGTCCCAGCAACGCGCGATCCGCCGCGACGTAGGCCCGATGGCCCTGATGTATACCGGCCTGGGCTCGATCATCGGTTCCGGCTGGCTGTTCGGTGCCTGGAACGCGGCCAAGCTGGCCGGCCCCGGCGCGATCTGGGCGTGGGTGCTGGGCGCGGCGATCATCATGTCGATCGCGCTGACCTATGCCGAGCTGGGCGCGATGTTCCCCGAGTCCGGCGGCATGGTGCGTTATGGCCACTACTCGCATGGTTCGCTGGTCGGCTTCATCGCCGCATGGGCAAACTGGATCGCGATCGTCTCGGTGATTCCGGTCGAGGCCGAGGCTTCCGTGCAATACATGTCCGGCTGGAAATGGCAGTGGGCGCAGGATCTCTACCACGTGGTCCCCGGCGCGCACGGCGAGCTCAGCCACCTGGGGCTGGCCATCGCCGCCGTGCTGGTGGTGATGTACTTCCTGCTCAACTTCTGGAGCGTGAAACTGTTTGCGCGCTCCAACACGGTCATCACGATCATCAAGCTGATCATTCCCGCGGCGACCGGCATCGCCCTGATCGCCAGCGGCTTCCACTCGGAAAACCTGTCCGTCGGCGTCAACGGTGGCAGCCACACCAATGATTTCGCTTCCATCCTCACCGCGGTCGCCACCGCCGGCATCGTATTCAGCTTCAACGGTTTCCAGAGCCCGGTGAACCTCGCCGGCGAGGCGCGCAACCCGGGCCGCAGCATTCCGTTCGCGATCATCGGCGCGATCCTGATCGCCACGGTGGTCTATGTGCTGCTGCAGATCGCCTATCTGGGTTCGGTGCCGCACGAGATGCTGGCCAAGGCCGGCTGGCACGGCATCAACTTCAGCTCGCCGTTCGCCGAGCTGGCGCTGATCGTCAACCTGAACTGGCTGGCGATCCTGCTCTACGCCGATGCCTTCGTCAGCCCCAGCGGCACCGGCATGACCTACACCGCCTCCACCGCCCGCATGATCTACGGCATGGAGCGCAACGGCACGCTGCCGAAGATCCTCGGCTCGGTGCATCCGAAGTGGGGCGTGCCGCGCCCGGCGATGTGGCTGAACCTGGTGGTGGCGTTCCTGTTCCTGTTCTTCTTCCGCGGCTGGGATTCGCTGGCCGCGGTGATCTCGGTGGCCACGATCATTTCCTACCTGACCGGCCCGGTCAGCGTGATGACCTTGCGCCGCACCGCACCGGAATTGCATCGTCCGTTCCGGCTCGCCGCGCTGCCGATCATTTCAGGCATCGCCTTCATCATGTCGGCGGAACTGCTGTACTGGGCCAAGTGGCCGCTGACCGGCCAGATCATCCTGC
This sequence comes from Rhodanobacter sp., assembly GCA_035564915.1. Lineage (GTDB taxonomy): Bacteria > Pseudomonadota > Gammaproteobacteria > Xanthomonadales > Rhodanobacteraceae > Rhodanobacter. The sequence continues at coordinate 41,767 of DATMTH010000176.1, read as the reverse complement.
TGATGGTGGTCGCGCTGCCGGTGTACCTGTATTACCAGGCCAAGAGCGGCTGGCACGATTTTGGTCGACAGATGAAGGGCGCCTGGTGGCTGGTGTTCTACCTGGTCACGCTGGCGGTGGTCTCGAAGATCGGCAGCGCCAAATTCGGCGGCCTGGATTACATCCACTATGGCTGGGATCTGGCCGTGGTCGGCGTGATCGGGCTGGTGTTCTTCCTGTGGGGCGTGAAATCCGGCTGGCGCACGCCGTCGGTGGAAGCGGCACGGCTGGAGGCTGCTGCCGATCCCGATGCGCCACTGGTGCCGCCGGATGAGGAAACCTCCGAGCGCATCACCGGACACTGATCCGCAGCGCTGACCTCAACCAGAGCACGCGGCGAGCTGCCGCGTGTTCCTGTTTGCAAGGAAGCGCTTGCGGCCCGCGCCCGCCCGGTTCTCAGGCCAGCGCCAGCACGTCACCCAGCAAGGCCTGTGCCGTCACTTCCGGCCCTGCACCCGGGCCCTGGATCACCAGTGGCTGGGTGTTGTAGCGGGTGGTGCTGAGCGCAAACTGGTTGTCGGTGCCATACAGCCGTGCGGCGGGGTGGCTTGGTGGCACTTCGACCAGACCCACGCGGGCATGCCCGCGCTGGTTGAGGCGGGCGAGGAAGCGCAGGACGTTGCCGCGTGCGGCAGCCTCGGCATGACGCGCCGCCAGCGGTGCATCGAGTTCTTCCAGCCGGGCCAGGAAGGCCTCGCTGTCGATACCGCGCAAGGTTTCGGGCACCAGGCTTTCCACCTGCACCTCTTCGCTGCTGATCGAGAAGCCGGCATGCCGGGCGATGATCAGCAGCTTGCGCGCGACGTCTTCACCGGACAGATCCGAGCGTGGATCGGGCTCGGTGTAGCCGAGCTGGCGCGCCTCGCGCAGCAGGGCCGAAAACGGGCGGCTGCCGTCGTACTGGTTGAACAACCACGACAGCGAACCGCTGAACACGCCCTCCAGGGTGAGCAAGGCATCGCCACAGCGGCGCAGGCGACGCAAGGTCGACAGCACCGGCAGGCCGGCGCCCACGGTGGCCGAGTCGCCATAGTGCGAACCGTTGGCCAATGCCGCCTGCAGCGCGCGCCAACCACTCAGCTCACCGCCGGCCAGCGCCTTGTTCGCGGTCACCACGTGATAGCCGCGCGCCAGCCATTCGGCGTGCCGAGAGGCGACGCTGGCACTGGCGCTGGCATCCACGATCACCTTGACGTCCGCCCCGCTGGCATCCAGCGCGGCGAGCAGGCTGGCGTTGTCGCGCGGGTCACCGGAATCGTTGAGCTGATCGCGCAGAGCGCGACTGGCCAGCCGGGCCGGGTCGGTCTGCTGCCGACGCGAGTTGGCCGCGCCGACCAGCCGCACTTCGACGGCGGCTGCCGTGTTGAGCAACTTCAGCAACGCCCCGCCGACGACGCCGGTGCCGAGCAGCACGATCGCGGTGCCTGCAACTTTTGCTGGAGCGACTTCAGAGGCGATGCTCTTCGTCTGACCCGACGGGAGCATCGCGACGGAAGCCGCTCCAACAGGTGCTCCCCCAGACGTGGCCACGGCGTCGATGACTGGGCTCATGCCACCACCCGGCGTTTCAATTTCCCCGCGGCCTCGGCACGAACCAGCGCGGCATCCAGATCGCGCACCAGATCATCGCCATCCTCGATGCCCACCGACAGCCGCAGCAGGCTGTCGGCGATGCCGGCGGTACGGCGCGCCTCGGGCGCCATCGAGGCGTGCGTCATGGTGGCCGGATGCGCGATCAGGCTCTCCACCCCGCCCAGCGACTCGGCCAGCGAGAAATACTGCAGGCCCTCGACGAAGGCCTCGATCTGGCTCGCCTCGCCATCCAGTTCGAAGCCCAGCATCGCACCGAAGCCCTGCTGCTGACGCGCGGCCAGCGCATGGCCGGGGTGGCTGGCCAGGCCCGGGTAGTAGACCTTGCGCACGGCCGGATGCTCATGCAGTCGCGTGGCGATGCGCTCGGCATTTTCCTGGTGCTGGCGCAGCCGCACGCCCAGCGTGCGCAGGCCGCGCAAGGTGAGGTAGCTGTCGAACGGCGCACCGGTCAGGCCATTGCAGTTGCCCCACCATTTCAGCTGATCGAAGACGGCCGCTTCACGCGCCACCACGGCGCCGCCAACCACATCGCTGTGACCGTTGATGTACTTGGTGGTGGAATGAACCACCACATCCGCGCCGAGCAGCAGCGGCTGCTGCAGCGCCGGCGACAGGAAGGTGTTGTCGACCACCAGCAAGGCACCAGCCGCATGGGCTGCCAGCGCCACGTGGCGAATATCGGTGATCCGCAGCAATGGATTGGACGGCGTTTCCACCCACACCAGAGCCGGCTTGCTGGCCAGCCCGGCAGCCAGCGCCACGTTGTCGGTGAGATCGGCAAATTCGACCTTGAAACGACCCTTCTTCGCCCACGCATCGAGCAAACGCCAGGTACCACCGTAGCAATCATGCGCCGCCAGCACCGTGGCACCGGCCGGCACCAGCTCCAGCGCCAGCGCCACCGCCGACATGCCGCTGGAAGTGATTACCGCGCCCGCACCCTGCTCAAGATCCGCCAGCGCCTCGCCGAGCAGGTCGCGGGTCGGGTTGCCGCTGCGCGAGTAATCGTAGGCGCGCTTGCGACCGAAGCCCTCGAAGCTGTAGTTGGTCGACAGGTGCAGCGCCGGCACCACCGCACCGTGCTGGGTATCGCTCTCGATGCCGGCGCGGACGGCACGGGTACAAGGGGCGGAGGTATCGCTCATGGCATTCTCTCTGGTGATCTGTGACGAGTGGCTTCTTGTGGGAGCGGCTCCAGCCGCGATGCTCTTGCCATCGAGGTTCGGGACAGAAGCGTCGCGACTGAAGCTGCTCCGGCAGGTATCGGACAAGTGGGACTCAGTTCAGCGCCTCGCGCAGCAATGGCGCGAGTTGTTCGGGTTCTTTCAGGAAAGCGTCGTGGCCATAAGGCGACTCGACCACTTCCAGCGTGGCCGATCCCCGCAGCCGACGCTGCAGCTCGCACAGATCGGCCAACGGCACCAACCGGTCGGACGGGAAACCGATCAGGGTCGCCGGAACCGGCACCTGCTCCGGATGCACCTCGTGCAGGTCGATCGACTCGGACAACGCCAGGAACCGATCCGCATCGAAACGCTGCACGAAACGCTGGCCCTGATGCTCCAGGTAGTCTTCGACCGGAAAATGGAATCGGCCATCGCGTTGTTCCGGCGCGCCGGCAAAGCGGCGGCCGAACTCGGCGCTGCCGCGATAGGTCGTGATCGCCAGCTGACGGGCCAGCGCCAGCGCCTCGTCGACGCGGCCGCTGGCCTGGCCCAGCCGCACGATGCCGCGCTGCACGCTGCGCTGCGCCGTACTGAGCGGGTGCGGGCGGTGGGCGCCGGCCAGCAGCACCAGCCGGTTGACCCGGTCCGGGTAGCGCGCCGCAAATGCCAGCGCCACCATCGCGCCGTACGAGGAGCCGATGAAGGCATGCGCCTGCCGTATCTGCAGCGTCTTCAGCAGGGCGGCCAACGCGTCAGCCTGATCCTCGCTGGAAATGGCGTCGACGCCAAGCTCGGCCGGCACCAGCCAGTCGATGGCCAGCACGCGGAAGCGGGTCAGGTCGACAGCGGCCCCTTCAGCCACCAGCGACTGCCACCAGCCGGCATCATCGCCGGCTTCGGCCGAGGTAACCTCGCGATCGGCCGAAATGCCGCCCTGCACGATCACGGTGGGCGCATCGGGTGCGCCGCACCACAGGTAGCGCACCGCGACCTCGCGGGGACCGTTGCCGTAGCGGGGATGGAGCTGCACCTGCCGGATACCGCGCAGTTCGGCCTGCCGCGATCGAACCGGCGTGCTCACGGCCGACGCACGGACATCGGAAAACACGTGGCTGATTTCTGCTTGGCGGGTGTCAGACAGGTAACTCATGCAACGTTCTCCGGAAGGCATCGCCCTGCGCATACCGGAAAGGTCGCCGCCCCGGATCGTGACAGCGGATGGCTGCGATACGGATGACGCCCATCTACCGGCAGGTACCGAAGTACCCTCCGCAGGAGTTGGCACCGTGGCGGAAACGCTCCGCAGGTTGCCCCGGCTTCAATGGGCCTGTCCCTCAGCCGGTCTCGATGAGTGGCGTGAATATTGATAGTTGCAAATCATGTTGTCAATAGACGTCTAAACACCTAAACGCATATATGTTTATTCCGTCACACCATTTGCCAACCCTATCGCACCGCAGCATGCTGCCGATCACCCCCTGATACGGAGCACGCCATGAGCCTTCAGCTGGGCGACACCGCCCCCGATTTCACCCTCGACTCCACCGTCGGCCGGATCCGCTTCAACGACTACGCCGGTGACCATTGGGTGGTGTTCTTTTCGCACCCGAAGGACTTCACCCCGGTGTGCACCACCGAGCTGGGCGAGTTTGCCCACCGCAAGGCCGAGTTCGACGCCCGCAACACGCGCCTGCTCGGGCTATCGGTCGATTCGGTGGCCGACCATGTCGGCTGGGCCAGGGACGTGGAGGATGTGGGCGGCACCGCGATCAACTACCCGTTGCTGGCCGATCAGGATCTGGAAGTGGCGAAGCTGTACGGCATGTTCCATCCGAAAGCCGACCCCAAGGTCACCGTGCGCTCGGTCTTCATCATCGATCCGGTCAAGAAGGTGCGGCTGATCCTGACCTACCCGCCCAGTGCCGGACGCAGTGTCGACGAGGTGCTGCGCGTACTCGATTCGCTGCAACTCACCGACGGTCGCAAACTGACCACGCCCGTGGACTGGCAGCCGGGCGACGACGTGATCATCGCGCCGTCGGTTTCCGACGATGAGGCCCGCTCGCTCTATCCGGCGGGCTGGAAGACGCTCAAGCCGTACCTGCGCCTGGTACCGGCACCACAGCACTGATCGCCGCCATGACAACGACCACCACTCGACCGATAGCCCAACGGGACGGACGGCAGGCCCGGCCAGCCGGGCCGGTGTTCGCGCCCGCCATCCCTCCGGGAGCCCGCTCCACCAACGTGCGCCCGGATCTGGCCGCCACGGTCGGCCGCACGCCGTTGCTGCGACTGCGGCAAGCCTCCGCCCTGACCGGTTGCGAGATCCTGGCCAAGGCGGAGTTCCTCAATCCCGGCGGCTCGATCAAGGATCGCACCGCGCTCGGCCTGCTGCTGGACGCCGAACGGCGCGGGCTGCTGCGCCCGGGCGGGCTGATCGTCGAAGGCACGGCCGGCAATACCGGGATCGGACTGGCCCTGCTCGGCGCCAGCCGTGGCTACCGCAGCGTGATCTTCATGCCGCAGACGCAGAGCCGGGAGAAGATCGACGCCCTGCGTGTCACCGGCGCCGAGGTGCGGCTGGTGCCGGCCGCACCCTATCGCGATCCAAACCACTACGCCCACCACGCACGTCGCCATGCCGACGAGCTCAATGCCGTCAACCCCGGCAGCGCATGGTTCGCCAACCAGTTCGACAACACCGCCAATCGCGACTGGCACGAGGCCACCACCGGCCCGGAAATCTGGCAGGACGCCGGTGGCCGCGTCGACGGCTTCGTCTGTGCCGCCGGCACCGGCGGCACCCTGGCCGGTGTCGGCAGCGCGCTGAAGGCACGCAACCCGGCCGTACGCATCGCGCTGGCCGATCCCGCCGGCTCGGCACTGGCCAGCTACATCAACACCGGCGAACTGATCGCCAGCGGCAACTCGATCAGCGAAGGCATCGGCTCCAGCCGGATCACCGCCAACTTCGACGGCGCACCGATCGACCTGGCCTGGTCGATCGCCGACGATGAATCGGTGCCGTTGACGCACCAGCTCCTGCATCAGGAAGGCTGGTGCGTGGGCGGCTCCAGCGGCGTCAATATCGCAGGCGCGATCCGCCTGGCACGCGAACTGGGCCCGGGCCACACGATCGTCACCGTGCTCGCCGACGCCGGCACGCGCTACCAGGCCAAACTGTTCAACCCGTCATTCCTGCGCGAGAAAGGCATACCGGTACCGGCGTGGCTGGCCAGCGCCTTTCCGCAGGAGTCCGCTGGCACATGATGCACGGACCGCGTGGGAGCAGGCCACGCGGACAAGGACGCACAAAGCTCGACGACCACCACCGGCGCGGAACTTCTTAAGCCGGCGCGTGACTGCCTGGCTGATAGAATCAGGCACCTCCTGCCGCCGCCCGCGCCCACCGACCCGATGACTCCCCAGCCCGACAGATCCTCGTTGCAGGCCCTGCTGCAGCGCGACGGCTTCACCTTCGTCAAGGCCGAGCACATGCACGACCTGTTGCCGATGGCGGAGCTGTCCGACTGGAGCGCCTTTGCCGGCAGCTGGAATGATCTGGCGCCGGACACCTACCTGGCCGCGCAGGGTCGGCACCGTCGCCGGCGCCATGCCACGTTCTCGATCGCGGCCGATGGCGAGCTGCAGCGCGAACCGCACCAGCCGCATTACCAGAGCCTGCAATACAACCCGCTGCAGGGCGACATCCAGCGCTGGTTCCAGCCGATCCGGCCGGCGCTGGCCGATGGCCCCAGCCTGCGCCGCGTCCTGCAATTCGCCCATCAGCTGTTCGCCGGCATGGTGAGCACGCCGCGACGCTGGCATGTCGAGGCGCACCAGTTCCGGATCGAGGCGCGCGTCGACGAACCCGGCGAACCGACCCCGGAAGGCGTGCATCGCGATGGCGTCGACTACGTGCTGGTGCTGCTGATCGATCGCAGCAATATCGATCGCGGCACCACCACCATCCATGCCGGCAACGGCGACGACGGCCTGCTCGGCAGCTTCACCCTGACCCACCCGCTGGATGCCGCCCTGGTCGACGATGCCCGCGTCTGTCACGGCGTGACCGCCGTGAGTGCCATCGACCCGACCCAGCCGGCACATCGCGACGTGCTGGTGGTGACGTTCAAGGCCATCGCCTAGCGCACCCGCACCAGCGCGCAGGTTTCCCGGCATGCGCCCGGTGCCGCCACATTGCGATCGACCAGGGCGGCTGCGAAACTCCTTCACTGAAACATCGCCTGTCGCCATTCGAGAAAAGTCCGCCATGCCGATCGCCGCGAACATCCTGGTCAGCCTGATCGCCTTGCTGCATCTGTGGTTTCTGGTGCTGGAAATGTTCCTGTGGACACGACCAGCCGGCCGGCGCGCGTTTGGCACCACGCGGGAGTTCGCCGAACAGTCGAAGACCCTGGCGGCAAATCAGGGGCTGTACAACGGTTTTCTCGCCGCCGGCCTCGGCTGGGGCCTGTACCTGGGCAACGACGGGTTTGCCGTAAAAGCCTTCTTCCTCGGCTGCGTGCTGATCGCCGGCATTTTCGGCGGGCTCACGGCCACGCGAAAAATCCTGTTCGTGCAGGCCTTGCCCGCCGCCATCGCGCTGCTGTTGCTGCTGTCCGGTTCGGGTGCCTGAGGTGGACAAAGCCTCACGTGAAGCAGTCGGTGCACGCTTCGATCCAGCCCTGATGCAACGCGCCCGTGAGCGCAGCTGGGCCGCCCTGCACGGGATCCGCGAGCGCATGCATCCGGGCATCAGCGAGGCCGAGGCGAAAGCCGCCGCGGCCGAGATATTCCACGACCTTGGTTGCGAGCGGCTGTGGCACCGCCCGTTGATCCGGATCGGCCCCAACAGCATCAAGACATTTCGCCAGCCGTCGGATGAGTCGGTCCGGCTGGGTGAAAACGACAGCTATTTCATCGATCTCGGGCTGGTGTTCGACGGCCATGAGGGCGACGTCGGCGACACCTTCGTGACCGGCCACGCCCCCGAACGACAGGCGTGCGCCGATGCCGCTCGCGAGCTGTTCCGGCAGGTTGCCGCGGCATGGCAACACGAGGGCTTGAGCGGGCAAGCCCTGTACGCATTCGCCGACAAACTGGCGGCGTCAATGGGTTGGCGCCTGAATCATGCCGTGCACGGCCACCGGGTAAGCGATTTCCCGCACGCGATCCATCACGGCGGCGATCTCGGCGAGTTGGCCACGATACCGGCCGACGGCTTGTGGATACTGGAAATCCAGATCGCCCACCCCGACCAGCCCTTCGGCGCATTCCACGAAGACCTGCTTAGTCGGAACCCGCCAGGCTGAGCCAGCCTCCGGTCAGAACGTGACGCAAACAGTCGCTGGCAAGCCGCGACACAACGCCTGGCTTGTCACCAGCGCGGCAATACCGAGCGCCATCTTCCCCATCGCCTGATCCGCGCCGCCATGCCTTCGGCAAGGGTGGAACATCAGGCGGCGCGCGGCCTTGGGCAAAGGGCCAGACACCGACGGGCTCAGGATCACAGCCCCGCGTGATCGGCAGGCAACCCTTCATGCAAGGCCTCAAGTGGAGACGCCAGGTCGTCTTCACGCCATCTGGCACCACTCATGCATGAACCCTCTCAGGCAGAACGCAACAACTGGCATCCCGGCTGGGCGCTCGGCCATCGAACTATCGGCGAGAGGTATCGACATGTTGGCGATCATTGACGACTCGGGCGCGGCGGCCGATCTTTTCGCGACGACCCTGCGCAGCTTCAAGGAACACGCCCAGGCCATTGCCAGCGGCAAGGCTGAAGGCGATCACTTCACCTGGTTTCTCGCCGCCGAATACCAGTGGCAGATGGAAATGGCCTGTACCTGGCTGGTCCAGTCACCCGCCAGCCGCCTGTCCAGCGACGAACGCGAAACCATGCGCCACTTCCTCGCCAGCATGCCCGACGTGAGGCAGGCGATCATCACCGGCCGGCGCGCCGTGGCGGGCCAGGAACGGCTGCTCGTGCAGGAAGACGGCGATTGCGAGTGGGCAGACTGGCTGGCGATCTCGGCATTGCCGAGCTGGAACAAGTTCACCGTGCGCACCGCCATCCTGCTGAGCCAGCTCGGTGACCCGGCACAGAACGACACCGAGTTCACGCCCGCCTGCTGACTCCCGCAGCGGAGGGCGCCGCAGCAGAGGCGTCGACAAGCTTTCGCCCGCCGCGGATGGCGACCCGAAACGTCCGCGGCACGGCATACCCGGCCAGACTCGCTACAATGCCCGCTGTCCCTGCCCGTCTTGCCCGACAGCATCCAGTCGCAGGCGTGCATCACGCTTGAACATGACCCGTGGGAAGCACCCGTGCTGCCCGGATCGCGTTCATTCTTTCACGACCCACAACGGAACCCGCTCATGCCCCGCCAGAAACCCCTCGCGCTCTATCGCAACATCGGCATCATCGCGCATATCGATGCGGGCAAGACCACGACCACCGAACGCGTGCTGTATTACACCGGCAAGAAGCACCAGATCATCGACGTGCATGACACCAAGGATGGCAAGGGCTCCACCACCACCGACTACATGGAGCAGGAAAAGAAGCGCGGCATCACGATCCAGTCGGCCGCCGTGTCGACCGAGTGGAAGAACCACCAGATCAACGTGATCGACACCCCCGGACACGTCGACTTCACCATCGAGGTGAACCGTTCGCTGCGCGTGCTCGATGGCGCCGTGGTGGTGTTCGACGGCGTCGCCGGGGTGGAGCCGCAGACCGAGACCAACTGGCGCCTGGCCGACCAGTACAACGTGCCGCGCGTGTGCTACATCAACAAGATGGACCGCATCGGCGCCAGCTTCGCGCACTGCGTGAAAGGCATCCGCGAGCGCCTGAACGCACCGGCGCTGCTGTGCCAGATTCCGCTGGGCAGCAGCGACGAATTCTGCGGCATGGCCGACCTGGTCGCCAACGTGGCCTACATCTGGCACTCCGACGACAAGGACAGCAAGTGGGAAACCGTCTCCTTCGAGGAGGCGAAGAACCGCCTGAAGTTCGGCTCCACCGTCGACAATGACTGGGTCGCGCAATTGCCCACATTGCGCGAAGAGATGCTGGAAACCGCGCTGGCCATGGATGACGATGCCTTCGGCCGTCTGATCGAAACCGGCGAGCACGACCCCGAGATGCTCAGGAAGTGCATCCGCAAGGGCTGCGTCAGCGGCAAGCTGGTGCCGATCTTCTGCGGCTCCTCGTACAAGAACAAGGGCGTGCAGCAGTTGCTCGATGCCGTGGTCGACTACATGCCGTACCCTGGCGAGAACGGCGGCATCTCGATGGTCGACGAGGACGGCAACGTCATCGGCGAGCAGGCCGTGACCGATGACGCGCCAGCTCGCGCACTGGCGTTCAAGGTCATCAACGACCAGTTCGGCACACTCACCTTCTGCCGCATCTATTCCGGCGTGATCAAGAAGGGCGACACCCTGCAGAACGTCACCCGCGGCAAGAAGGAGCGCGTGGGCCGCATCGTCGAAGTGCAGGCCAACGCGACCAAGGAAATCGACGAGGTCCGCGCCGGCGACATCTGCGCCTTCGTCTCGATGAAGGACACCGAGACCGGCGATTCGCTGTCCGACCCGGCCCATCCGGCCCTGCTCGAGCGCATGCGCTTTCCCGACCCGGTCATCAGCGTGTCGGTCGAGCCGAAAACCCGCGGTGACGTCGACAAGATGTCCACCGCGCTCTACAAGATGGTCAAGGCCGATCCGTCGCTGCGCATGGAAGTGGACCAGGAAACCGGCCAGACCGTGCTCAAGGGCATGGGCGAGCTGCACCTGGAAATCACCATCGACCGCATGCGCACCGAGCTGGGCGTCGAGGCCAACATGGGCAAGCCCAAGGTCAGCTTCCGCGAAGCATTCGGCAAGACGGTGGAACACACCTACACGCACAAGAAACAGTCCGGCGGCTCGGGCCAGTTCGCCGAAGTGAAGATGATCTTCGAGCCGGGCGAGCCGGGTTCGGGCGTGGTGTTTTCCGACGAGGTCGTCGGCGGCCGCGTGCCGCGCGAATACATCCCGGCGGTGGAACACGCCATCACCGTGGAATCGCGCCAGGGCCAGGTTGCCGGCTATGAGGTGCTGGATTTCAAGGCACGCCTGGTCGACGGCAAGTACCACGACGTCGACTCTTCGGCGCTGGCCTTCGAGATCGCCGGCCGCGCCTGCTTCCGCGAGGCGCAGAAGCTGTCCAAGCCGAAGCTGCTGGAGCCCATCATGGCGCTGGAAGTGGTCACCGAAGCCAGCTATCTGGGCGACGTGATCGGCGACATCAACCGCCGTCGCGGCCAGATCACCGACCAGGGCCAGAAAGGCATCTCGGCCTTCGTGCAGGGCTTCGTGCCGCTGTCGGAAATGTTCGGCTACATCAACTTCCTGCGCTCGGCCACCAGCGGCCGCGGCAACTTCAGCATGATCTTCGATCACTACGAGGAAGTGCCGGCCAGCATGGTCGAGAAATTGATGGAGAAAGAAGCGAAGTAAGCGCTTCGCTAAAAGTTGGGTATTGCGCCAATCAAAAGAGCCCGGGAATTTCTTCCCGGGCTCTGTTATTTTGGTGATCGCTTACGCCTGACTGATATGTTTTTCGCAGACGGTCAACACCTGCTTCTGCCAGTTTGCCGGGCTGGCGTTGCTGGCAAATATCTTGTTTAGCAGGTCGGAACTTGCAGGTGCCCGCATGTTCTGCGGCAGACGTTGGGCGATCAGTCGAACTCCGCCGTCCGGAACCATGTAAAACCCGATTCGCCCGGCGAAATGCTGCTCGGTTTCGCCAGCATCGCGGGCACCGGCGGCATACTTCACGAATCGACCAACGTCCTGGCATCGCTTCACCTGCGTGGCTTGCGGTACTGGCGAGGGAACGGCGGTGTTAATGGTGGCACCGGTTACTATGGACGCAGTCGCGCCCTGCGCGACGCAGCCGGCAGCAGCGAACAGCGTCGAAGCGACTATCGAAATTCCCATAGTCTTGAACTTGATCATGACGACAACTCCCATGTAGATGCGAACACGACAAGTACCGTCAAAGGCGGCATTGACCCGATGAAATGACGATGTCCGCCTGAAGGCAGCCACCAGCGTCTCATCGAAATTAACGTAGCACAGTACAAGCGCAAATTTTTACGCAATCTATATGCTGCATCGCAACCGCGATATGCCGTTGTTACGCACTGATATCCAGAATGCGCGTCTGATTCATTCCAGGCATGCACCATGGTCTTCATCAAGTCGCGTCCACCAGCACCGTCGTCAACTGCACGCCCATCGTTTGCGGCGCCAGCCTCCGGTCAGCTGCGATGAGTGCGAACCCGCCATCACGAAAACTTGCCGCGCTGGCCCTCGGCGCCGTCGGGGTGGTCTACGGCGACATCGGCACCAGCCCGCTGTACACGCTGAAGGAGGTGTTCGGCGAACAAGGCATCGCGGCGACGCCGGCGAACGTACTCGGTGCGCTGAGCCTGATCTTCTGGTCGCTGATCGTCGTGGTCTCGATCAAGTACCTGCTGTTCATCATGCGCGCGGACAACAAGGGTGAGGGCGGCATCATGGCGCTGCTGGCGCTGGCCCAGCGCAGCGCGCGCAACATTCCCCGGCTGCGTTTGACGATCATCGTGCTCGGCCTGTTCGGCGCGGCGCTGTTCTATGGCGATGGCGTGATCACGCCGGCGATCTCGGTGCTTTCGGCAATCGAAGGGCTGGAGGTGGCGACGCCCGAGCTTGAGCGCTGGGTGGTACCGATCACCATCGGCGTGATCGTTGCCCTGTGCTGGCTGCAGAAGCGGGGAACCGGGTCGATCGGCGCCTTGTTCGGGCCGGTGTGCGCGGTGTGGTTCATCACCATCGCCGGGCTTGGCGTGCTGGGCATCGTGCGACACCCGGCGGTGCTGCTGGCGCTCAGCCCGATCTATGGCGCGGCGTTCTTCCTGCACAACCATGCGGATGGATTCCTCGCGCTGGGCGCCGTGGTTTTGGCGGTGACCGGCACCGAGGCGCTGTATGCGGACATGGGCCACTTCGGCCGGCGGCCGATCCAGCTGGCCTGGTTCAATTTCGTGTTGCCGGCGCTGGTGCTGAACTATTTCGGCCAGGGTGCGCAGATCCTGCAGGACCCCGCCGCCATCGCCAATCCGTTCTATCACCTGGTGCCGCGCTTCATGCTGTATCCGATGGTTGCGCTGGCCACCGCCGCCGCCGTGATCGCCTCGCAGGCGGTGATCTCCGGCGCGTTCTCGATGACCCGCGAGGCGATGCAGCTCGGCTACATGCCGCGCATGCGCATCGTGCATACCTCGCACGACATGGCCGGGCAGGTGTTCGTGCCGTGGATCAACTGGATACTGATGATCCTGATCGTGGCAGCCGTGCTCGGCTTCCGTTCGTCGGACAACCTGGGCGCGGCCTACGGCATTGCCGTCACCGGCACGATGGTCATCACCACCTTGCTGGCACTGGTGGTGGCGCGCCATCAATGGCGCTGGAGTCTGCCGGCGATATTTGCCACCGGCGCATGCCTGCTCACCGTCGACCTCGGCTTTTTCAGCGCCAACCTGGTCAAGGTGGCGCACGGTGGCTGGTTTCCGCTGGCGCTGGGACTGTGCGTGTTCGTGGCGATGACGACGTGGCGGCGCGGCCGCGAGCTGGTGGTGCGCGAGATCCAGCAAGGCGGGCTGGCGCTGGCACCGTTCATCCTGAATCTGGCCGACCACCCCTTGCTGCGCGTGCCCGGCACCGCGATTTTCCTCACTGCCAATGCCGAGGCGATACCGAGCTCGCTGCTGCACAATCTCAAGCACAACAAGGTGCTGCACGAGCGCAACGTGCTGTTGACGGTGGAGACACTCGACACCCCGCAATCCGAGCCTGCCGAACAATGCGAGTGGACGACGCTGGGCGAGGGTTTCATCCGGTTGCGGCTGCGCTTCGGTTTTGGCGAAGATCCCGATGTGCCGTCGCGGCTGGCGCAATGCAGCCATGAAGGCCAGCCGTTCGACATGATGGACACCACCTTCTTCCTGTCGCGCGAGACCGTGGTGGCAGGCAAGCAGCGACACGGCATGGCATTCTGGCGCGACCGCCTGTTCGCGTTCATGGCGCACAATGCGCTGTCCGCCACTGCCTTCTTCCAGATCCCCGGCAACCGGCGCATCGAACTCGGCTCGGAAGTCGAAATATGAAACGAGGCGACCCATGTCCAGCACCGCGCATCTGCCGAACCAGCGAATGACGGCGTCGCGTCGATCGGGCGGCTGTCGCGGCGCAGACGGCGACTTGCCCGGAACCTTCATGCATGCGTGACCTGCGACCCGCCATGTCGCGTTTCATTCGCGCCAACGCCGGCGATTATCTGTTCGCCACCGTGGTGACGCTGGCGGCCCTGGCGATCGCCGCGGCCGCCGACCGCTATCTTTCGGTCGCCAACCTGTCGCTGATCCTGTTGACTGCCGTGCTGGCGGTGGCGGTCCGCAAGCGCATGGCCGTGGCCGTCTACACGGCCATACTGTGCTTCATCGGGGACAACTTCTTCTTCACCCGGCCACGCCACACCCTGGCCATCGACAGCGTCGACGATGTACTGGCGATCGGACTGTTCCTGGTCGTCGCCCTGGTCTGCAGTCGCATGGCTACCCGGCTGTCCAGCCAGGTGGCCTCGTTGCAGGCCGCCCAGTGGCGTGCACGAACCTTGCTGCAGCTGGGCCAGCAGCTGGCTGCCGCGGCGGACACGACGGCGATTGGCGAGGTCGCCACGCGCGCACTGGCCGAGGTGGTCGGCGCCACGGCATGCATGCGACCCGCCGCTGGCGAATCCGCTTCCGCCATGAGCCCGGGTGATGATGGTGGCGAGTGGATCGTTCCGCTGCGGGTCGGGGCCCACGACCACGGCACCGCGGTGTTTGAATCGACCACGGCGGACGAGCTCGATCCCGACCGGCGCGAGCTCGCGCTGGCCATGACCCAGGACATCGCGCTGGCGCTGGAACGGGATCGCTTGGCCCGGGAACTGGAACAGGCCCGCGTGCAGGGCGAAACCGAACGACTGCGCAATGCCCTGCTCTCGTCCGTATCGCACGACCTGCGCTCGCCGCTGGCCTCGATGATCGGTGCGGCCGATACCCTCGCCACGTACGAAAACCAACTGCCACGCGATGAGCGGCAGGAACTGCTGCAGGCGATCCTGCACGAAGGCCAGCGACTGGATCGCTACATCCAGAACCTGCTCGACATGACCCGACTCGGCCATGGCACGCTGCAGTTGCATCGCGACTGGGTCGACGCCACCGAAGTGGTGGTCGCCGCCACCGACCGGCTGCGCCGCTTTTTCCCCGATTTGGCACTGCAGACGGTGCTGCCGCACGACACCGTGCTGCTCTACGTGCACCCGGCGCTGATCGAGCAGGCGCTGTTCAACGTGCTGGAAAACGCCGCGCATTTTTCGCCACCGGGCGAAGCCGTGCGGATAGAGGCCAGGGTGATCGGCGAGCAGCTGCAGATCGACGTGATCGATCGCGGTCCCGGCATTCCGCCGGAAGAGCGCGCGCGCATCTTCGACATGTTCTATTCGGTGTCGCGCGGCGACCGGGGCAACAAGGGCACCGGCCTGGGCCTGTCGATCTGCCGTGGCATGCTCGGCGCGCATGGCGGCAGCGTCGAGGCCTTGCCGGGTGACGGCGCCGGCACCACCATCCGCATCACCCTGCCGCTGCCACCCGCACCGGAGAGCAACGCTTGACTACTTCCGCGCCCCGCGTGCTGGTCATCGACGACGAGATGCAGATCCGCCGCTTCCTCGACATCGGCCTGCGCGCCGAGGGCTATCAGGTGCTGCAGGCGGCCAACGCTGCCGAGGGTCTCGCACTCGCCGCCACCCAATCGCCGGACCTGGTCATTCTCGATCTCGGCCTGCCCGACCGCGAAGGCCACGAAGTGCTGGCCGAGCTGCGCCAGTGGAGCGCGGTGCCGGTGCTGATGCTGTCCGTGCGCAGCGCCGAGAGCGAGAAGGTGCGCGCGCTCGACAACGGCGCCAACGACTACGTCACCAAACCCTTCGGCATGCAGGAGCTGATGGCGCGGCTGCGCGCCCTGCTGCGTCAGCATCCGTCCGCCGGCCCGGCCGACGTGCCGCCGCTTTATGACGACGGCCGGTTGCGCGTGGATCTGGTGCGGCGTGAGGTGAGCCTCGGCGGCAGCGACATCGCGTTGACCCGCAAGGAATACGCCGTGCTCGCGCTGCTGCTGCGTCACGCCGGCCGCGTGGTCAGCCAGCAGCAGTTGCTGCGCGAGGTCTGGGGCGCCACCCATGTGCAGGACACCCACTACCTGCGCATCGTGCTGGGTCGGTTGCGCCAGAAACTCGGCGACGATCCCGGCGCGCCACGCTGGCTGAAAACCGAGCCCGGCGTGGGCTACCGGTTTCTGGAAAGCGCCAACGAGGGGCCATCAGGTTGAGGCCGCGACCGTGCCGCCTGCAGCGAACCTCATGATGTATCCGCACGCCGAAGCCGGCATCCACGCCACCCGTGATGGGCAGATCCTCACACCGACAAGTGCTCGTACAGGATCGCCGCACCCACGCCGATCAGGATGATGCCGCCGAGCACTTCGGCGCGCCTGCCGACCATCGCACCGAGCACGCGGCCGAGCATGATGCCCAGGGTGACCATGCTGAATGTGCACAGGCCGATCACCACCGCCACCACGGCGATCGGGATGTCGACGAAGGCCAGACCCACGCCGACCGCCAACGCATCGATGCTGGTGGAAAGGCCGGTCAGCGCAAGGCCGAGCAGGCCATGCTTCTTCGCCTCGTCGACCGGCTCATCCGATTCCGGCTTCACGCCGTTCCAGATCATGTGCAGGCCCAGCGCCAGCAGCAGGCCGAACGCGACCCAGTGATCCCAGCTTGCGATGTAACGCGAGGCGCCCCTGCCCAGCAGCCAGCCGATGACCGGCGTGATCGCCTCGATCCCCCCGAAGATCAACCCGGCGCGCACGGCCTGACCGAGCCGTGGCCTGACCATTGCCGCACCCTTGCCGATTGCCGCCGCGAAGGCGTCGGTGGACATGGCGAAGCCGAGCAAGAGAATGGAAAGAGGATTCATGGATGGCCTGTTCGGTCGGGCTGGACACAACGGCGCGACGACGCGCCCCACCGCTGTGGCGTCGTCAGCCGCTGGTCTCGCCAACCATCATCGGTGTCTTCAC
This sequence comes from Rhodanobacter sp., assembly GCA_035564915.1. Classification (GTDB taxonomy): domain Bacteria; phylum Pseudomonadota; class Gammaproteobacteria; order Xanthomonadales; family Rhodanobacteraceae; genus Rhodanobacter. The sequence goes on along the minus strand of DATMTH010000176.1, from coordinate 24,737 downwards.
CACGGCAGATGTGCCGAGCATGTTGACGAAGACGCCTCGTCGCAACGAGGCAGGCTACTCCCCAAGGGATGTCGCGCTGCCGGCATCGCCACCAGCGCGGCGGCAAGATTAACACGCTGGCGCGGCGAACCCAGCGGACAGATGCAAGCGACCGATCCGCCGCGCATACTCGGACATCGCTCACGCCATGCACAGGGGATCCCGAATGAAAGCACCACGAGCCATCCGCTCCGCCACCGCCGCCACCCTGATTTTCTGCGCCGGGTTCGGCACGGCCCAGGCCGCCACGACCGCGCAGACGCTGCCCGACACCATGGCCACGCTGAAACACGCGATCAGCATTCCCACCGTGGAAGGCAAGCACCAGGTGCCGGTGCTGGCCGCCTATCTGGCCGACAAGCTCAAGGCCGGCGGTTTCGCCGCCGACGATGTGCAGATCATCCCGGTCGGCGAAACCGCCGCGCTGGTGGCGCGCTATCGCGGCACCGGTAAAGGCAAACCGATCCTGCTGTCCGGGCACATGGACGTGGTGGCGGCAAACCGCAAGGACTGGACCCGCGACCCGTTCACCCTGATCAACGAGAACGGCTACCTCTACGGTCGCGGCAGCGCCGACATGAAAACCGGCGTGGTGGTGCTGGTCGAAACCCTGATCCGGCTCAAGCACGAAGGCTTCAAGCCCAGCCACGACCTGATCCTGCTGCTGTCCGGCGATGAAGAGACCGCGATGGCCTCCACCCGCGAACTGGCCAGGCGCTACCACGACGCCGAATTCCTGCTCAACGCCGACGCCGGCGGCGGCACCCTCGATGCCACCACCGGCAAGCCCGTGCTGTACGAAATCCAGGCCGCCGAAAAAACCTATGCGGACTTCCGGATCAGCCTGACCTCGGCCGGCGGCCACTCCAGCGAACCCAACAACGACAACGCCATCTACCGCCTCGCCCGCATCCTCGATCGCGTCGCCGCCTACCAGTTTCCGCCCATGAGCAACGAGATCACCCTCGCCTCGCTGCATGCGCTGGGCGCCCACACGCCCGGCCCGATGGGCGCCGCGATGACCCGCTTCGCCGCCCACCCCGACGATGCCGCAGCCGCCGCCACCATCTCCGCCGACCCCGCCTACGTCGGCCAGATCCGCACCACCTGCGTCGCCACCATGCTCAACGGCGGCCACGCCCTCAACGCCCTGCCGCAGAGTGCGAGCGTCAACATCAACTGCCGCATCTTCCCCGGCACCCCGGTCGCCAGCGTGCGCGACACCCTGGTCAAGGTGATCGCCGACAAGTCCGCCACCGTCACCGTGCAGCCGCCACCGCCGGTAGCCAGCCCCGCCTCACCCCTGCGCAAGGACGTGATCGCCGCCGTCACCGCCGCCGTCCACGCCCGCTTCCCCGGCGTGGAAATCGTCCCCGGCATGTCCGCCGGCGCCAGCGACAGCATGTACTTCCGCAACGCCGGCGTGCCGAGTTACGGCATCGATGCCGCCTTCACCAAACCCGATGACACGTTTGCGCACGGACTCAACGAGAAGCTGCCGGCGTCGGAGGTTGCTGCCGGGCTGGAATTCTGGCATCGGGTGTTGGTGCAGTTGGCGAAGTGATGTTTGATAACCAAGCGCGTGGAACCCTGTCGATAGCTCATCTCAGGAGCCGAATCAGGGATGCCGGTGCCTGATCACATCGTTACGCAACTGAACCATCACCCTCAGTGTTCGCGACGCTTGCTTCGCACTGAATCATCCGAGCAGGGTACAAGGCGACCCGTTGGAATATAGGCATCAACGGCACTTCTTGACATACTTGCAAGACAGCCGGACAAGCCGGCAGTTTCGCCAAGGGAAGGCACTCACCATCGCAAGCACCCGGCGAATCGGCCGTTTCGGCGATAGACGTTTCGGCGATAGACAGGAAGGGACTCATGACCAAGAATGTTTCACCGGCGAACATGCACCTGATCGGGGCAGACTCCGCTGACCGGATATTGGATCTGACGGTAGCTGCAAATCAGATCACGGGGCCTGATGCCAACGCTTACGAGATGCGCAACAGGCTCCTTGAGGCGCGTCGCAAGGCTCGTGTCCGCTACAAGCACGGAATGACGTTGCCAGCCACCGCCGAGAAGCTTCGGATGGATGCAGAGCGCAAGGTAAGGCACTCGCGGACTCTGGCTCGAAATATCAAAAATGCCACAGGCATCGAACGACACAAGGAAGCCGACGCCCACCACATAGTCGCGCAGCTGGACCATCGTGCTGAGCGTTCACGACTCCTGCTTTTTGACTGGAATATAGGTATCAACGACGCAAGCAACGGCGTCTATTTGCCCAAGAAATGGTCTTCGAAAGTTCCCGGACTTGAATGTGCCACGGCGCACGAACCGATTCATACCAACCCTTATCATTTAGCGGTATTTGCGCGCCTTGACGACGTGAGAGGGCAGGATGCGGAGGTTGGTCGCTCGGTACTTCGCGAAATCAAGAGCGAAATTCTCAAAAATGAATTCATTTACTGACGGATCGCACATGGAAGTCTGGGAACTCAAAAACGGGGCATTGAATGACGTCGCCATGCTGGTTTATCCGGTCGACGCCGCATTTGATGTCGGGATTTTCGACATCAACGGCGAGCCGCTCGAATGGAAGGTCCGACCACATGTGAATGTCTTTGTCGAACCTCGAAAGAAAAAGGCAAAGCCGCGAGCCGACATCAGTGCGCTTCGTCCGGGAGCACTCGTGCTCAACGCCAAGGCCAAGGCTGCAATGGGTGAATTCCTCGCGGAATTTGGCCAACTTCTCGAAATCGATGTCGACGGACAGACGGAGTGGTTCTACAACGTCACTCACCTCATCGACTGCATCGATCTGCAAAGCTCCACGCTGCGAGCCAGCGGAACCATCGCCAAGGAGCAGTTCTTCCCAAACAGGGTTCCCATTGATCCGGCGGTTTTCAAGGATCCGCGCACCGCGCGCACACGCATCTACGTCAACAAAGCCGCGAAGGATCTGCTGCAGGAACGGATGGCATCGGCCGGCGTTTCAGGTGCGGATTTTGTGGAACCCGGCCCGCCTCCGCCACGACCTCGCCCCACCGCCTGATCCTTGCCTGAAAATTTCTTCGTCCAAAGAACGGAGCCAGCTTCCCTTGAGCCATGTCAATCACCCGATGGCAAACGTCGACTGGTGACCAAGACATTCCCGTGTTTGGGAATGGCACGCAAAGCAAAGGCCACGACGATCGACTCTTCCGCCACGGCACAGCGGTGGCGCACCAAGTGCGCGCCAGGCGAGGGCATGGATGCCCGAGTTGAGGCAACACCGGAGCAGTTGCCCGAGATCGACTCCTTTTCGCACGGGCAGGCGACGGCATGGATGCCGGAGGTAGAGCAACGCAGGAGCAGTTGCCGAATGGGCGGCAAGCGCCAAGCGGGGTGTCGTTTTCTCTTGGGTACTTCTCTTTTGAACAAGCAAAAGAGAAGTACCTCGGCCCGCATAGCGAGGCGAAACGCTCTTGCTTGCTGATCCGATGAGCCCACCATGGAAACGCCAAAGACACTGGACCCCAGCTGTCGCTGGGGTGACGATCCAGCAAGTCGAAGCGATGCGACCAGAGTGCACCATCAGGCGCCTTTTGCCGGCCGTTAGCCGGCGCAGCGGAACCCGCCAACCCGGCCCCACCCCCGATCCAAGCTACAATTGTCGGTTCGCGCGCCAACCAATCAACACTCATGCCCACCCATCTCCAAGAAACCCTCCGCCGCCGCACCTTCGCCATCGTCAGCCACCCTGACGCGGGCAAGACCACGCTGACCGAAAAGCTGCTGCTGTTCGGCGGTGCGATCCAGATGGCCGGCTCGGTCAAGGGTCGCAAGGCGGCGCGTCATGCGACCTCGGACTGGATGGCGCTGGAGAAGGAGCGCGGCATCTCGGTGACTTCGTCGGTGATGCAGTTTCCGTACGAGGGCAAGATCGTCAACCTGCTCGACACGCCGGGACATGCGGACTTTTCCGAGGACACCTACCGCGTGCTGACCGCGGTGGATTCGGCGCTGATGGTGATCGACTGCGCCAAGGGCGTGGAAGAACGCACGATCAAGCTGATGGAGGTGTGCCGGCTGCGCGACACGCCGATCATGACCTTCATCAACAAGCTCGACCGCGAGGGCCGTTCGCCGATCGAGCTGATGGACGAGGTGGAGTCGGTACTGGGCATCGCCTGCGCGCCGGTGACCTGGCCAATCGGCATGGGCAAACGGCTGAAGGGCGTGTACCACCTGGTGCTGGACGAGGTGCATGTGTTCGAGCCGGGCAAGAACTTCACCCGCCAGGACTCGACCATCTTCAAGGGCCTCGATGCACCCGGCCTGCTGGAGAAGATCGGCATTGAGGCCATGCGCGAGCTGCGCGAGGAACTGGAGCTGGTGCAGGGCGCCGCGCCCTCGTTCGACATCGACGAGTACCTGGCTGGCAAGCAGACCCCGGTGTTCTTCGGCTCGGCGGTGAACAACTTCGGCGTGCAGCTGCTGCTGGATTTCTTCGTCGAGCATGCGCCGTCGCCGCGCCCGCGCGCCACGCTGGGCCGCGAGGTGCTGCCTACCGAAGAGAAGCTCACCGGTTTCGTGTTCAAGATCCAGGCCAACATGGACCCGGCGCACCGCGACCGCGTGGCCTTCATGCGCGTGTGTTCGGGCACCTACCACGCCGGCATGAAGATGCAGCAGACCCGCACCAGCAAGGAAGTGCGCATCGCCAACGCGCTGACCTTCATGGCCAGCGACCGCGAGATCGTCGAGACGGCCTATCCCGGCGACGTGATCGGCCTGCACAACCACGGCACCATCACCATCGGCGACACCTTCACCGAAGGCGAGCCGGTGTCCTTCACCGGCATTCCGAACTTTGCGCCGGAGCTGTTCCGCCGTGCCCGCCTGCGTGACCCGCTGAAGATGAAGGCGTTGCAGAAGGGCCTGGCGCAGCTGTCCGAGGAAGGCGCCACCCAGTTCTTCCGACCGCTGATGTCGAACGACCTGATCCTGGGTGCGGTCGGCGTGCTGCAGTTCGACGTGGTGGCTTACCGGCTGAAGGACGAATACAACGTCGATGCCAGCTTCGAGCCGGTCACCGTGAGCACAGCGCGCTGGGTGCATTGCGACGACGAGAAGAAGATGGAGGAGTTCCGCGAGAAGAACGCGATGAACCTGGCCATCGACGGTGCCGGCGAACTGGTCTACATCGCGCCGACCCGGGTCAACCTGCAGCTGGCGCAGGAGCGCTGGCCGCAGGTTCGCTTTGCCAACACGCGCGAGCATGCGGCCGCCGTCGAGGTCTGATCGACGCGGTTCAACCCGCGTCACTTGAGTTCGATCCGGGCCTTGAAACAGGCTCTGCTGATAGGCTGTGCATACCGTCCAGCGAGTCGCCCCGCATGCCCGCCAGCCGCATCGCCTTCAGCACCCCGCCCGATTCGCCACGCTGGCTGCGCTGGCTGGTCTTTTCGCCAGCCGCGCGCATCGTGTTTTTCGCCGCCATGCTGATCGGCTTCAGCTTGCTGGCCCAGGCATTCGTCGTGGCCCTGGGTTGGCTCGGCCAGCCGGGCAGCCCGTTGCCGCACGCGCTGGGCAGCCTGAGCGTGCGGCTGCTGCCCGCCCTGATCGGCTACCTGATTCTGGTGAAGCTGATCGAACAACGGCGGGTGGATGAACTCTCGCCACGCGACATGCCCCGCTACGGCGTGGCGGGCCTGGTGATCGGCGCCCTGGTTATCAGCCTCGTGGTGGCCGTGCTGTGGCTGGCCGGCAGCTATCACGTCAGCGGCACCAACCCGCAAGTGGACTGGTTGCCGGCGGTGCTGGTGGTGGGCATCGGCGCCGGCATCGGCGAGGAAATCGTGATGCGCGGCGTGCTGTTCCGCATCATCGAGGAAGGCCTGGGCACCTGGTGGGCGCTGGTGATTTCGGCGCTGTTCTTCGGTGCCGCGCACATCGCCAACCCGGCAGCCACGGTGTGGAGTTCGGCCGCCATCGCGATCGAGGCCGGCGTGCTGCTGGCGCTGCTGTACGCCGTCACCCGTTCGTTGTGGGCCTGCATCGGCCTGCACGCGGCGTGGAACATCATGCAGGGCACGGTGTACGGCATTCCGGTGTCGGGCGGCAAGGTGGATGGCTGGCTGGTGTCGCAGCGAACCGGGCCGGACTGGCTCAGTGGCGGTGCATTCGGCGCCGAAGCCTCGGTCGTGGCGCTCGCGGTGAGCGTGTTGCTGTCGATCGCCCTGCTGCTGGTGGCGCGGCGACGCGGCTTGATCGTGCCCTTCCGGTTTGCGCCATGGCATCGGAAACCACTGGCCCGCAACTGAACCGGACGGAACCGCTCACTGTGGCTTGACCTACCGCTCGACTACCCTGTCGGCACGGGATTGCCGGCGATGGTGATCCATTCCACCCGGTACAGGCACTGCCATGGCCAACATCAGCACGCAACAGCCCAGCTCGCCCAGAAAGAACTCGTGGCTGGCCAACCAGCCGCTGCAGCGCAAGATGATGCTGGCGATCGGCCTGCTGCTGGGGCTGTTCCTGATTGCCAATATCGTCAGCCTGGGCTCGCTGCACACGCAGGAGAAAAACCGGCAATGGGCCATCCACACCTATGAGGTGATGCTGCAGATCGACCAGGCACAGCATGAAATGCAGGCTAGCCAGATTGCAGTGCGCGGCTTCTTTCTAGCGGCCTCCGCGAATGAGCTGCAGCAGTTCACGCAATCCATGCGAAATCTGGACAGCAGCCTCGCCAGGCTGCGCTCGCTGACGGTGGACAATCCGCTGCAGCAGTCACGACTGGATGCGGTGGAAGCCACCGCCACCCGCTGGCAACACGAATTCCGCGACACGGCAGTTGCCCCGCTGCAGCGGGTCGATGGCACCGATGCGAACGCCGATCAGGAGCGACGTCGCATCCGGACGCAATACCTCCAGCACCGCCATGTGCAGGTCGAAGACATCTACGTCGCGCTGAACCAGATGGCTGCCGAAGAAGGCCGCCTGCTGACTCAACGCAACCATCAACTCCGACTCAATCTGGACATCGTCCAGGCGATCAGCACGCTGGCCATCGTGCTGAGCATCCTGCTCGGCATCGCCGTGGTCCGGCTGACCTCGCAACTGGTGATACGCCCGCTGCGCCGGCTCACCAGTCACATGACCCGGCTGTCCAACCACGACAGCGATTTCGAGATCCGCCGGCTCGACCGGCGTGACGAGATCGGCGAAATCGCGCGGGCGCTGCAGATCTTCAAGCAGATGTCGCTGGATACCGACGCACAGACCTGGGTGCGATCCACCGCGGCGAACATCTCGCAGATGCTGCTGCAGGCAACCACCCACCGGGAATTCGGGCAATGGTTGACCAGCGAACTGGTGCCCCTGTGCGGCGCCGGCCTCGGCTTGTTCTATTCCTTTGACGACGCCGGCCAGCGGCTTGATCTGCTTGGCAGCTACGGCCTGCGCCTCACCCACCGTACCGCCGACCAATACCTGCCCGGCGAAGGCCTGGTCGGCCAGTGCGCTGTTGAACACAAGACCATCTTCCTGGACGACGTACCGGACAACTACCTACACATCGAATCCGGCAGCGTCGATGCATTGCCGCGTCACGTGGCGATCCTGCCGGTGCTTTACCGCGAAACCCTGATCGGCGTGCTCGAACTGGCCAGCTTCGCCCCGTTGACGCCGCTGCAGCGGAAATTGCTGGACGAGCTGCTGCCACTGGTGGCGCTGACCCTGGAGAACCTCAACCAGGCCATCCACACCCAGGAGCTGTTGCTGCAAACCAAGGAGCAGGCCGACGAACTGCGCGTGTCCGAGCTGGTGATGCGCCAGCAGAAAACGGTGTTGCGCGAGCACAATGAAATCCTGCAGGCAAAAACCGGCGAGCTGGAAGAGCAATCGCGCAAGCTGATCGCCTCCGAAGACGAGCTGCGCGAGCAGGCCGAAGAGCTGCGCTCGTCCAACGAAGAGTTGCGCGACATGACGGACAGCCTGAACCGGCAGAAATATGTGCTGGAGGAGCTGCAACAGGAAACCGCGAACAAGGCCGCCGAACTGGCCCGCGCCAGCCAGTACAAGTCCGAATTCCTGGCCAACATGTCGCATGAATTGCGCACGCCATTGAACAGCCTGCTGATTCTTTCGCGCAGCCTGGCCGACAATGAAACCGGCAACCTCGACGACGAGCAGATCGAGTCGGCCCGCATCATCCACGATGCCGGCAACAGCCTGTTGCATCTGATCAACGACATCCTCGACCTGTCCAAGGTCGAGGCCGGCAAGATGGAGTTGCTGATCGAGGATCTGAACCTTGCCGACCTGGGCAAGCGGCTGCAACGCACATTTGCCCATGTCGCTGCCTCGAAAAATCTGCAATTCGATGTCTCGATCGATCCCGGCCTGCCCGCGATGCTGGCAACCGATGGCGGCAAGCTCGAACAGGTCGCCAACAACCTGCTCAGCAATGCCTTCAAGTTCACCGCCAGCGGTTCGGTCACGGTGCACATCGGTCGAGCGCACGAGGAGATCGAAATCCCCGCGGCCCTGTCCGGCCAGAACCTTCTGGCACTGACCGTGCGCGATACCGGCATCGGCATTCCGCAGGACAAGCTGGAACGCATCTTCAACGCGTTTGAACAGGTCGATGCAAGCACCAGCCGCCAGTTCGGCGGCACCGGGCTCGGCCTGGCGCTGTCGCGAAGCATGGCGCAATTGCTTGGCGGCGACGTGGTGCTGCAAAGTGAACCCGGCCGCGGCAGCCAGTTCACCCTGCTGCTGCCGGAAACACCACCCCGGCAGAGTGCGGCGACAACAGCGCAGGGGCACGCCGACAGCGACAAGGTCATGCGGCTGCCGGCGCCCACCCACCCGCAGACGCCGATCGAGGACGATCGCGATGCGTTGCAGCCGGGCCAGGTTGTCATCCTGGTGATCGAGGACGACCCCGCTTTCGTGCGCATCCTGATCGACATGATCCATCGCAAGGGGTATCGCGCCCTCGCCGCCATGAATGGCGAATCCGGGCTGCAGCTGGCGCACGAGCATCAACCTGACGGCATCCTGCTGGATGTCGCGTTGCCGGTGCTGGATGGCTGGACGGTGATGGACCGACTCAAGGTCGACGAACGCACGCGCGCGATCCCGGTCCACTTCATGTCCGTCAGCGATGACTGCCGGCAAGGGCTGGAGCGTGGCGCCGTCGGTTTTCTGGTCAAGCCGGTCAGCCGCGAGTCGATCACGGCCGCACTGGATCGGCTGCTGCGCTTCGGCGAAGGCAAGCGACGGCGCCTGCTGGTGGTTGACGATGATGCCGGTTCACGCAAGACGGTGCATGTCGCGTTGAAAGCCGACAACGTGCACATCGATGAGGCCGCGAGCGCCGAAGATGCCCTGCCGAAGATTGCCGCGGTGGATTACGACTGCATCGTGCTCGACCTCGGGCTGCCGGGCATGTCCGGGCTCGAGCTGCTGGAAGAGCTGTCCTCCACGCCTACGGCGATGCCTCCGGTGGTGGTGTACTCCGGCCGCGATCTGAACACGCAGGAGACGCTGGAACTGCGCCAGTATGCCCGCGCCATTGTGCGCAAGGGTGCGCGATCGAGCGAACAACTGCTGGAGGAAGTCGGCGTGTTCCTGCGCGACATCCGCAAACCTGCCGGCACCGCCACCACCGGCAGCAACGCGACCTCGCTTGCAGGCCATCGCGTGATGCTGGTGGACGACGACATGCGCAACCTGTTTGCGCTGTCCAAGGTGCTGCGCGGCTGGGGCATGCAAGTGAGCATGGCGCAGGACGGATACAAGGCGCTGGCGGCGCTGGAAAGCGGCGAAGCGCCGGAACTCGTGCTGATGGACATCATGATGCCGGGAATGGACGGCTACGCGACGATCCGTGCGATCCGCGAGAAACCCGCGTTTGCGAAGCTGCCGATCATCGCGGTCACCGCCAAGGCGATGACCGGCGACCGCGAGGTATGCCTGGAGATGGGTGCCAACGATTACCTGTCCAAACCGATCGACATCGACAAGCTGGCATCGACCATGCGGACCTGGCTGACGCCGTGACCTTCACCCAGCGCCGGGCCATGGTGCGACGAACCGATTTCGAACCGCACGGAGCACGCGCTCGTTCACGTTCGAGGGCGGCAGCAGAAGCTAAGGTAGGGTTCTGGTCCCGACATGCGCGGAGGCGAATATCGCGATGACGCCTGAAATCCTCATCGTCGACGACACGCCTGCCAACCTGGTGGCGATGCGCCGGTTGCTGGCCCGCAGCGGTGCGCAGCTGTTCGAGGCCGGCAGCGGCAACCAGGCACTGGCCTTGTGCCTGGATCATGACTTCGCGCTGATCCTGCTCGACGTCAACATGCCCGACATGGACGGCTTCGAGGTCGCCAGCCTGCTCGGTGAAACCGAACACCTGCGCGACACGCCGATCATCTTCGTCACCGCGGCGTATGCCGACGACATCAATCGGCTCAAGGGCTACCGTTCCGGCGCGGTCGACTACATCGCCAAACCGGTCAACGACGTGATCCTGCAATCCAAGGTCAAGGTGTTCCTGGAGCTGCATGCGGCGCGGATGAAACTGCAGCAGGCACTGGCCGAGCTGGCCGAACGCAACCAGCAATTGATTGCCGAGGTCACCGAACGAAAGCGGGCCGAAGCCCTGGTGCGCCACCAGGCCACGCACGACCCGCTGACCGGCCTGCCGAACCGCTCGCTGTTCCGGGATCGGCTGGATGGCGCGATCCAGCGCGCCCATCGGCACAACCGCCATTTCGCGCTGGCCTACATCGATATCGACGGCTTCAAGGCCGTCAACGATGGCCATGGCCATGCCGCCGGTGACGCGCTGCTGCAGGCCATCGCCACGCGCCTGTCCGCGCAATTGCGCGCCAACGATACCGTGTCGCGCCTGGGCGGCGACGAATTCGCACTGATCCTGGATGAGATCGAAGACCCGCAGCTGGCCTTGAGGCTGTGCCAGAAGCTGGGCTCCACGCTCGCCGAGCCTTATGCCCTGGCGGTCAATGGAGCACAGATCGAGGTGCAAGTGGGGGCCAGCATCGGCATCGCGCCTTATGCGGCGAGCGAGCAGGCCGATGCCGACGAAAAGCTCATGCATGCCGCCGACGAGGCGATGTACCAGGCCAAGCGGGACGGCAAGAATCGTTGCGTGCTGGCGACGGGTTGAGACCGCGACGCCACCGGCACGGTGGCGCCGCCGACAGGGCTACTGCCCGGCCGAATTCACCTCGCGCACCTTGAACGCGCGCATCTCGTCGGTATCGAAGTCATCCACCGAAATGAACTCGAACACACCCTCGCGCACGCGCTTGAGCAAGGCCGCCTCGCTGGCATTGAGCACGCCAGCCTGCTCGGCCTCGGCCAACTGATCGAAGTAATCGTGCGACTTGAACTGGCCGGCCTTCAGCGCCTTGCCGAACTTGCGGTCCACCGGCTCGGCCGCGATCACGTCGGGCAACAGCGCATTCATGCGGCCCACCGTATTGTTCGGCGTCGGTGTGCGGTAAACCCAGTCGACCAGCCGATCGCGTGCCTCGTTCGGCGCCGTGAGCAGCGCGGCCACGCGACGACCCAGGCGATCGGACGGCGGTACCTCGCGACGCCCCAGCGGGAACACCAGCACCCGCAACAACCACGCCACCGGACGCACCGGGAAGTTGCGGATCGCGCCGTCCAGCGCGTTCTGGGTCAGCCACATGCACTCGTGGAAACCCCAAGCCAGGAACGGGCGATCCGCTTCCGGACGGCCGTTGTCCTCGTACTGCTTGAGCATGGCGCTGGCGATGTACAGATAGCTGAGCACGTCGCCGAGGCGCGCGGACAGCTTCTCCTTGAACTTCAGCTTGCCGCCGAGCACGCCCATGAACACGTCGGCGCACAAGGCGAGTGCCGCCGAATAGCGATCGAGCTTGCGGTAATAGCGCCGGGTGTAGGCGTCGCCCGCGCTCTCTCCGATACTCGAACCGGTGAGGCTGATCGCGAAACTGCGCACGGCATTGGAAATGCCGAAACCAAGATGCTTGAACAGCAGGCGATCGAAGACCTTCAGCTGCTCGCCGCGATCGGCGATCGACAGCGCCTGCATTTCCTTCAGCACGTAGGGATGGCAGCGGATCGCCCCCTGGCCGAAGATCATCAGGCTGCGGGTCATGATGTTGGCGCCTTCCACAGTGATCGCGATCGGCACCGCCGACCAGCCGCGCCCGGCATAGTTGCTCGGCCCCAGCTGCACCGCCTTGCCGCCGTGCACGTCCATGGTGTCGCTGGCGATCTGCCGCGCCCATTCGGTGGCGTGGTACTTGGCGATTGCCGACGGCACCGCCGGCTTCTCGCCGCGATCGACCGCCGCCGCGGTGGCGCGCGACAGCGCCGCGGTGGCATAGGTCAGGCCGCCGATGCGCGCCAGCGCTTCCTCGACGCCCTCGAAACGCGCCACCGCCAGGCCGAACTGCTTGCGCATGCGTGCATACGCACCGGTGGCCAGCGCGGAAGCGCGCATGCCGCCGGTGGCATTGGACGGCAACGAGATCGCGCGGCCCACCGACAGGCATTCGACCAGCATGCGCCAGCCATGACCTGCCATGTGCGGCCCTCCGATCAGTACCGACATCGGCGCGAACACGTCCTTGCCACGCACCGGTCCATTCTGGAACGGGATGTTCAGCGGGAAGTGACGCCGGCCGATTTCCAGGCCGGGCGTCGAGCGCGGCAGCAGCGCGAGGGTGATGCCGAGGTCTTCCCTGTCGCCCAGCAGGTGCTCCGGATCGAACATGCGGAAGGCCAGCCCGACCACGGTGGCAACCGGCGCCAGCGTGATGTAGCGCTTGTCGAAGGTGAGCTTGATGCCCAGCGTCTCCACGCCATCGACGGTCTGCCTGCAGACGATGCCGGTGTCGGGAATCGAGGTGGCATCGGAACCGGCGTACGGGCCGGTCAGCGCGAAGCAGGGGATCTCCTCACCCACCGCCAGGCGCGGCAGGTAATGGTTTTTCTGCTCGTCGCTGCCGTAGTGCAGCAGCAGCTCGGCTGGCCCGAGCGAGTTCGGCACCGCCACCGTCGAGGCCACCGTGGCCGACATGCTGTTGAGCTTCTGCAGCACCGCCGAATGTGCCAGCGCGGAGAACTGCAGGCCGCCGTACTGCTTCGGAATGATCATGCCGAAGAACTTGTTCTGCTTGATGAACTCCCACACGTTCGGCGGCAGGTCGGCCAGCTCGTGGGTGATCTGCCAGTCGTCGATCATCGCGCAGAGTTGCTCGACCGGGCCATCGAGGAAGGCCTGCTCTTCCACGCTCAGTTCCGGCTTGGGCTGCTTCAGCAACTCGTGCCAGTCCGGTTTGCCGGAGAACAGCTCGCCCTCGAAACCGACCGTGCCGGCTTCCAGCGCGGTCTGCTCGGTCTCGGAAAGTTTCGGGGTGACCTTCGCAAAAAGTTTCAGCAGCGGCGCGCTGATCTGGCGGCGACGGAAATCGACCAGCAGCAGCGGCACCGCAATGGCCAGCTCGATGATCAGCAGGACCACCATCGTCACCGGCGCTTGCGCCAGCAAGCCGACCACCAGCGTCGTGACGATCGTGGCGATCGCCCAGGTGCGCAGGCTGGTGCGATGGTAGGCACAGGCGCCGGTGGCGATCAGCGCCGCCAGCAGGGTCAGGATCACGGGCATCAGAAGCACCTCATCACGATGGAAAGGCACCGGCACGAAGCGGCACCGCAGGGGAAACAAGACTGCGCACGAAGTGCATCACTTCGCGCGTGAATGCGTCGTTCGCGTCACCGGCCAGCATGTGCGTGGCATGCGGCAGCTCCACGTGCTGCGCCTGCGGCACCAGGCGCAGGAATTCATCGACGGTGGCGCGCGACACGACATCGCTGCGCGCGCCGGAAAGGATCAGCACGGGGATCTCGATCGTCGCTGCCGCGGCCAGCAGGCGTGGCTGATAGCGCTCGCTCTCCTCCACCACGCCCTCAAGCAGGGCCGGGTCCCAGTGCCAGCGCAGGCGACCATCGCTGCCTTCGCGCAGCAGCGGTCGCAGTTGCTGCTCGCTCTTGCGTTCGCGCCGCTGCGGCAGGTAGCCGGCAATCTGCTCGGCCGCATCGTCGTAGCTGGAAAATCCATCCGGATGCGCACGCATGAAAGCGAGGATGCGTTCCACCCCGGCGGTTTCCCAGCGCGGAGTGATGTCGACCAGCACCAGCGCCCGGAACGGAGCCGGCCTCAGCTCGCCGGCCAGCACGATGCCGAGCAGGCCGCCCATCGAGGCGCCGACCAAGATCGGCGGCTCCGGTTGCGCAGCCGCCAGTCGCAGCATGTCATCGGCGAACTGATCCATGTGGTAATCGCCATCGGCCACACGATCACTTTCGCCATGACCGCGGGTGTCGAAGCTGACGCAGCGACAACCGGCCTGCGCCAGTGCCGCGGCGGTGCCGTTCCATGCACCCCGGGTCTGGCCGAAGCCATGCGCGAACAACAGCGCCGGATCGCCGCCGGGGTTGCGCGTTTCCACGGCCAGCGCCAGATCGGCAACCGGGAAACGGGCGGTATCAGCGTGCGATGGGATATCGTCGACCATACGTATGAGTATGGTATGCCTTGGCAACCGTCGTCAACTCCCGCTCCCGCACCGTTTTGCGGCACCCGGGGGCTTTTGCCGCACAAGCATTACAAATGCGCGGCGTATCGCTACCATACGGCCATGAATGTCAGCAGCAAACCGGAACGGACTCGGCTGTCGGCCGAGGATTGGGAGCTCGCCGCCCTGCACCTGATCGCCGAACAAGGCGTCGGCGCGCTGGCGGTGGAGGCACTGGCCCGCCAGCTTGGTGTGACCAAGGGCAGTTTCTACTGGCATTTCCGCACGCGCGAAGCGTTGCTGAATGCAGCCCTGGAGCGCTGGGAGCAATACGGCGAACGCGAGATCATCGACGAGATCGCACAGATCGCCGACCCTCGCAAACGGCTGCCCGAACTGTTCCGTCGGGTGGCGCACGAGCTGCAGCCGCACCGCGTCTACGCGGCCCTGCTCAAGGCACTGGACCACCCGCAGGTGGTGCCGGTGATGGCGCGCGTCTCGCAGCGACGAATGGAATTCCTGACCACCGCCTACCGCGAGGCCGGGCTGGAGCCAGTGCAGGCCCTGAACCGCGCGCGGCTGACTTATGCCGCCTACGTCGGCTTCCTGCAGTTGAACTTCACGCTGGGCCTGCCGCGGATCAACCAGGAAGAATTCGAAACCTATGTCGAACACATGATCGCCACCCTGATTCCGGCCTGATCAAACCCCGCAGCAGCCCCCGAACGGCGCCTCCCGGCGCCGTTTTTGTTGCGCCGATCCTTGCAATACCAGTGCACGCAAACTACCGTTCCGCTTCCATTTTTTCACAAGCCTCCGAGGAACAAGATGGCCAGCAAGCTGGAAGCGCTCGAACAGTGGGTTCACGAGGTGGCGGTCCTGACCCGCCCGGCACACATCCACTGGTGCGACGGTACGGACACGGAATATCAATCGCTGGTACAGCAGATGCTGGCCGACGGCACCCTGATCGAACTGAACCAGCAGACGCATCCGGGCTGCTACCTGCACCGCTCCGATCCGAAGGATGTGGCGCGGGTCGAACACCTCACCCTGGTCTGTCATCCGGATCGGGAAGATGCCGGCCCGAACAATCACTGGATGGACCCGGCCGAAGCCCACGCGAAAATCGATGCGCTGTTCGATGGCTGCATGGAAGGCCGCACCATGTACGTGATCCCTTATTGCATGGGCCCGATCGACTCGCCGCTGTCGCGTTGCGGGGTGGAGATCACCGACAGCCCGTACGTGGTTGCCAACATGAAGATCATGACCCGCATGGGCGCTGCTGCGCAGGCGCGGATCGAGCGCGAAGGGGCGTTCGTGAAGGGGCTGCATTCCAAGGGCGAACTCGATCCGGAACGTCGCTGGATCATGCACTTCCCGGCCGAACTGTCGATCAAGTCCTACGGCTCCGGCTACGGCGGCAATGCCCTGCTGGGCAAGAAATGCCACGCGCTGCGCATCGCCAGCCACCAGGCACGCAGTGAAGGCTGGCTGGCCGAGCACATGCTGATCGTCGGCATCCAGAACCCGCAGGGCGAAACGCATTACATCGCCGCCGCCTTCCCGTCGGCCTGCGGCAAGACCAACCTGGCCATGCTGATTCCGCCGGAGAGCTATCGGCAGGACGGCTGGAAGGTGTGGACCGTCGGCGACGACATCTGCTGGATGCGTCCCGGTGCGGATGGCCGTCTGTATGCGATCAACCCCGAGGCCGGTTTCTTCGGCGTGGCTCCGGGCACCAGCGACAACACCAACCCGAACGCGCTGAGCAGCATTTCGCACGACACCATCTTCACCAACGTCGCCGTCACCGCCGACAACCAGCCGTGGTGGGAAGGCCTGCCCGGCACGCCGGTCACCGACTGGCAGGGGCGTCCGTACGATCCGGCCAACGGTCCGGCCGCCCACCCGAACTCGCGCTTCACGGTCAGCGCCAGGCAGTGCCCGACCTGGTCGGAGATGGCCGAGGCGGCGCAGGGTGTGCCGATCAGCGCGATCGTCTTCGGCGGCCGCCGGCCGTCGCTGCTGCCGCTGGTGATGGAAGCGCGCGACTGGAGCCACGGCGTGCTGATGGGCGCGGCGATGGGTTCGGAAACCACCGCCGCCGCCACCGGCGCGGTCGGCGTGTTGCGCCGCGACTCGATGGCGATGAAGCCGTTCTGCGGCTACCACTATGGCGACTACTTCGCGCACTGGTTGTCGCTCGATCAGCCCGGCGCGAAGCTGCCGAAGATCTTCCACGTCAACTGGTTCCGCAAGGGCGCCGACGGCAAGTTCCTGTGGCCCGGCTTCGGCGACAACCTGCGCGTGCTTGAGTGGATGATCCAGCGCGTCGAAGATGGCGTCGACGGCGTGCAGACACCGATCGGCATCCTGCCGGCAGCGCAAGAGCTGAACCTGGATGGGCTCGCCCTTGAGTCGGCACATCTCGACGAACTGCTGGACGTGGACTACGCCGGCTGGCAGACCGAAATCCATGCCATCGGCGAGTATCTGCAGACGTTCGCCCCGCGCCTGCCGCAACGCCTGCAGCACGAACAGCAGCGCGTGGCCCGCGCACTGCTGGATGCGCAGCATCAGTCCGATCGCCGGGCCGTGGCTTCGTAAGCCGACCCGTCACGGGCAGCCGCCAGCTGCTGCCCGTGACACAGCGGATACGGTGTTTCAAACCCTTTTGCGCAGCATGGCATCCAAGTTGGCAAGATGATCGCCACCTGCCCAGCTCCTGGAAGCACCATGTCGCCCGCCCTGCCGCCAGCCAACGACGACAGTGATGACGTACGCGCTGCCGCGACTGGCGATCGGCAGGCGTTCCAGCGGCTGTATCGAGTGCATGTCGGTCGCATCCATGGTGCGATCCACCGGCTTGCCGGCTATGACCACGCCCGTGCCGAAGACCTGACCCAGGATGCTTTCGTGCGCGCCTGGCAGAAACTGCCCGGCTTCCGCCACGAGAGTGCGTTCGGCACCTGGCTCTACCGGCTGGCGGTGAACGTGGCGCTGATGGATCTGCGTGCGCGCGGCGCCAATCCGGTCAGCATGCTCGACGACGACCATCTGCCGGATATCGGCGATACGCCTTTCTGTGCTGCCGAGCGCGAGGAACTGGAGCGTGCGATCGCCCGGCTGCCGCCACGTGCCCGTGCCGTGCTGGTCCTGCACGACATCGAGGGCTGGAAGCACGAGGAGATCGGCAGCGAACTGGACATGGCGGTCGGCACGTCGAAAGCGCAATTGCATCGTGCACGCCATCTGCTGCGCAAGATTCTGGGAGAACACGCATGAATGAATTCGAATGGCGCCGCCAGCTGCGCGACCTGCGCCAGCCGCTCACCCCGCAACGCGACCTGTGGCATGCCATCGACGCCTCGCTGGACGCTGCCGCGGTCGGCCGCGCCGACAACAATCCGCCTCAATCCAGGCGCCGGCTCTGGCTGCTTGGCGCGGGCCTTGCCGCCTCGGTGCTGCTGGTCGCCGGTATCGGCTGGCACTTGTTGCAGGCGCGGGCGCCGGCACCCGCTCCGATCGCCAGCAGCACGCCATGGAAGCCCGCCGACCCGCGACTGGCCGGCGCGGCGATCGAACTCGATGCCGCCCGGCTCGAACTGCAACTGGCGATCCGGCAGGCACCTGCCTCGGCGGCACTGCAACGCCTGCTCGACCGTACCGAACAGCAACAGGCGCAATTGCGCCGACTGGCCAACCAGGCCAGCTGATACCCGCACAGGAATGACCATGAAATTCGCCCGATATGTTCCGCTGTTGTTGAGCTTCTGCATCAGCCACGCCATGGCCGGCACACCGATCCAGTTGCAGCACGCAGCCAGCCCGACCGCCCAGGTCCGGATCAGCAACATCGCCGGTTCGGTCAACGTGGTCGGCTGGGATCGCAACGAGGTGCAGGTCAGTGGCGAGCTCGGCGACGGTGCACGGCCGCTGGCGATCAGCGGCGACAACGACAAGCTGACGATCAAGGTCGAGGCACAAAGTGGCTCGGGCTGGCTCAACTGGGGTGGCGACAGCAAGATGGCGCCGACCACGCTCGAACTGCATGTGCCCAGGGCCGCCTCGCTGGATATCGACGTGATCAGCGCACCGCTGGTCATCGATGGCGTCAACGGCGGCAACATCGAGGTAAACACGATCAGCGGCAAGGCGCGCATCAATGCGCGCACACCGTCGTTGAAGGTGGACAGCGTCAGCGGCGGCATCGAACTGGCCGGGCATGCCGACCGGGCCGAGTTGCAGACCGTCAGCGGCGACATCCTGGCCCCCGTGCTGGGCAACAGCGCGAGCCTGCAGACCATCTCCGGCCGCATCCAGGCAGCAGGCGGCCCATGGCAGAAGTTCTCGCTGAGCACGGTGTCCGGTGATGTCCAGCTGACGGGCGCCGTCACCACCGACGGCAAGGTGAGCATCGACAGCATGAGCGGCGACGTCCAGTTGCAGCTGCCTTCCGGTAGCACCGGCAGCCTGCACGCAAGCAGCTTCAGCGGCGACCTGCGCAGCGACTTCGGCTCACCGATACAGGCCGAACATGGGCCCGGCAGTTCACTGGATGTCCGTCTCGGCAATGGCAACGGCAAGATCCACATCGAGACCTTCAGTGGCGACCTGCGCATCCGCAAGCAGCCATAGCCGAGGACTCGCCAATGAAAACGCCGGCGCATGCGCCGGCGTTTTCATTCAATCCTGGTCACTCGACAACCCAAGTGCAGGCAGGCTACAGATCCTGATGGTACTGCACGTACGGAGTCCGTGACTGATCCGGTTCGGGGCCGACCGGCGTATTCGCCGGGGTACCGGACGACCACAGGTTCTGCGCGCCGACGCTGAGCGAGCCGCGCCACGGCAACCGCCAGGTGACGCCCAGATCCAGGCTGTTCCAGTGCCTGTCCCCGTACAGGCTGCCCGGAAGGCCCGCTTCCGGCTGCATGGTTCGACCGATCAGCGTGCCACTCAACGGGCCATGATCGACCCCCAGGCTGAGCGCCTTCTGATCCATCACGCTGACCCCCAGCAGATTGCCGGGCAACAAATGGATTCGGCCCACGCTGGCGCCAAGGTCGATGCCACTCTTCCTGCCCAGCGAGAGTCGGCCGAGCGCATTGATCTGGGCGCTGCTGTCGAAACTGGCCAGGCCGTCGACGCCCGGCGTCGCTCCCGGCAACACGCGCGGCAACACCACGTTGCGATGCGGCGCGCTGGTCGAGCCGACACTCAGGCCCACGCTGTAGTCGCCGGCGTCGTAAGTGGCGCCTACCTCGCTGCCGAGCAACCGCACGTTCGGATTGAGCCAGCTGCGGCCATTGACTTCGGCGTGTGCCTGCACGCCGCGGCCGATGCCGTATTGCAAACCCACGCTGGTGGCATTGCCTGCATTCAGGGGGCGCAGCCCCAACAGGTTGTTGTCGCGCGGCGTATCGCCGGCAGTGTGATGCTCGGCCTTGAGCACCATCAGGCGCCCGGCTCCGCTACGCCAGAGCGGCACCATGACATCGGGCGTCGCCAGTTGCTCTTGCTGCTGCGTCAGCA
This sequence comes from Rhodanobacter sp., assembly GCA_035564915.1. Classification (GTDB taxonomy): domain Bacteria; phylum Pseudomonadota; class Gammaproteobacteria; order Xanthomonadales; family Rhodanobacteraceae; genus Rhodanobacter. Next base: position 4,554 of record DATMTH010000176.1, on the reverse strand, counting down.
GACGCGTCGCCTGTGCACTGTCAGCACCCACCGACTGTGCCGTCGCCGCGAGCGGCAGCACCAGAATCAGCAGCAGGAGAGACAGGGGACGCATGGTATTCGCCGAATACTCGCTGGACAGGGTTCATTGGGTATCAGTATACCCCCATATCACGTTTTTCTAACACCCCAAAAGCCCTAGCAATTCACAGAATTGCGCATTCTTGTGTCAAGCTTTGCCCTGCAGGGGAATGTGACCCCGCCCTGGCCCGGGCTGGTTGCCACGTCAACCGGAACGATACAGGCAAGTTCGACACCGATTCCGTCAGAATGTTCCGGAACTGACCACTGTTCGCATGAGCGCTACACCGACTATCCGTTCATCCCAGCCGCCTGCGAAAATGCGCGGCCCCGTGCCGCTGCACGGGGCTGTCGAACAGCTGTTCTCGGCGTCCGACGCTACCAGTGTGATGGAAACCTGCGAACTGATACTGGCCAATTTCGGCATCCACGGCCGGCTCCACTGGCACCGGCATGACGACCCCGCCCCTGCTCCCGTTGAACGCTGGTTCGACCTGGCCGAGGATCCACAGACATCCCGCACGCTGAGTCTGGAACAGACCGGGAAGGAACTCCCGGGCAGCCTGCGCGAACAACTGCAATGGATGGGCCGACTGGCCAATATCCGTTTGCAGCAGCTGGCCGAAACCAGCCGTCTGTATGAAGCCATCTCGCGACTGGCGCTGGCCGAACGACTGCAGCGGGCACTCTACGCCATCGCGGAGCAGGCCAGCTCCGATCACGACATGCCGCAGATGATGCGCTCGCTGCATGCCATCGTCAGCAGCCTGATGTACGCGGAAAACTTCTACATCGTGCTGTACGACGAAGCCACCCACAGCATTCGCTTCCCCTACTACGTCGATATCGTCGATACCGACGTGCCGGCGCCCGATCAAAGCATGCCGCTGCAGGACATGCTGCACAGCCTGACCTGGAACCTGTTGCGGGAGGGTCGGCCGCTGCTGGGTTCGATCGATGAACTGAGACAGCAGTTCGGCGACCGGTTCGTGCTGTTCGGCCCCAGTTGCGAACACTGGCTCGGCGTGCCGATGCTGCGCGAGGGCCATGTGGTCGGTGGCATCGTCATGCAGAGTTACCGGGCCGACACCCATTACTCGCGGCACGATCTCGAACTGCTCAACTACGTCGCCCAGCATGTGCAAATCGCGCTGGAACGGCGCGAGGCACATCTGGAGCTCGGTCGCCGCGTCACGGATCGCACCGCCGCCCTGCGCGAAGCCAATCGCGTACTGCGCCAGCAGGTATTGCAGCGTCAGCGCGGGGAACGCCTGCAGGCGGCCCTGTTCCGCATCGCCGAACTGGCGAATACCGCGGACAGCCTGGAAAAGTTCTACGCCGCAACCCATCAGGTCATCAGCGGCCTGCTTTATGCGCGCAACTTCTACATCGCGCTGGTCGACGACGAAAACGGCCTGCTCACCTTCCCCTACTCGGTCGATGAAGTGGACGGCGTGCGCCCGCCACGCGCGCACGGCCGCGGCGCCACCGAATATGTGCTGCGCCACGCCAAGCCGCTGTTGGCCACGCCGGCGGAAATCGACCGGCTCAACACCCTCGGCGAAATTACCCATTTCGGCACACGCTCGGTGTGCTGGCTCGGCGTACCGTTGATCCTGGGCGGCAAGGCGACCGGCGTGCTGGCGCTGCAGAGCTACTCGCAGGAGCACACCTACAACGAACGTGACCAGGAGTTGCTGACTTTCGTCAGTTACCACATCGCCAACGCCCTGCAACGCAAGCAGGCCGGGGCCGCGTTGAAGCAGGCCTACTCGGAGCTGGAGCGCCGGGTCACCGAGCGCACCCGCGCACTGGCGCTGGCCAACCGCGACCTGCGCGAACAGATCGCCGAGCGCGAGCGGGTCGAGCGTCGACTGAAATACGAAACCCTGCACGACTCGCTGACCGGGCTTCCCAACCGCACCCTGCTGCTGCAGCGCCTGGATCAGGCGATGCAGCGCTTCGACAGCAACCCGGATGAGCAGTTTGCCGTGCTGTTCGTCGACCTCGATCGTTTCAAGGTGATCAACGATTCCGTCGGACATCTGGTGGGCGATGACCTGCTGTTCCAGGTCGGCGGCCGCATCCGCGCCTGCCTGAAGACCCGCGATGTGGTGGCAAGGCTCGGCGGCGACGAGTTTGCCGTGCTGCTCGAAGGCATCGTCGATGCCGACAATGCCACGATGATCGCCGAGCGCGTGATCGGCGAACTGCAGACCCCGTTCCGACTGGGCACCAAGGAAATATTCACCTCGGCCTCGATCGGCATTGCTCTTTCCAGTCCGCATTACCGCCAGCCGGAGGAACTGCTGCGCGATGCCGATGCGGCCATGTACAACGCCAAGGATCGTGGCCGTCATCGCGCCGCGATGTTCGACGACCGCCTGCGTCGCGAGGCGCTGTCGCTGCTGGATATGGAAAGCGACCTGCGCCACGCGCTCAGCCGCAACGAGTTCGAACCTTACTACCAGCCGATCGTCGAACTGGCTGACGGCCGCGTAACCGGTTATGAAGCGCTGTTGCGCTGGCACCATCCCAAACGCGGCCTGCTGCTGCCGCAGGATTTCCTGCTGATCGCCGAGGAATGCGGTTGTGCCGAGGCCATCGACTGGCAGATTTTCGAACAGGTCTGCATCCAGGCCGTGCGCCTGATCGGCACCGACGGCTTCATCAGCATCAATGTTTCCGGCCGACATTTCCGTTCGATCGACCTCGACAAGCGCCTGCTCGCCCTGTTCGACCAGTATGCCGTGCCGACCCGCTGCATCCGCATCGAAGTCACCGAGCACGCGCTGCTGGAAAACCCGACCCAGGTGAAGCAGATGTTGCAGAACCTGCGCAGCCACGGCGTGGGCATTGCACTGGACGATTTCGGTACCGGTTACTCCTCGCTCAGCTATCTGCACCAGTATCCGTTCGAAACCCTCAAGATCGATCGCTCCTTCATCACCGAACTGCCGCTCGACGACAACGAAACCCAGGGGCTGGCACTGGTGCGGGCGATCCAGGTGCTGGCCGACTCGCTGCAGATGAAGGTGATCGCCGAAGGCATCGAGGAAGAGTCCCAGCGGCAGGCCTTGCTGCGGGTCGGCTGCCGCTACGGCCAGGGTTTCCTGTTCGCCACGCCGCAGCCCGCGTCCACCTGGCTGAACGCGGACAACCCGCTGCTGCTGGCCTGACCCCGGAAAAACCGGCGGTCCGCTGCGCCACGATGCATGGTGCAGGATTCATTGCGGCGTCTCCGGCGCAGCGGGCGCCGCACTGGCGCTGAGCAGATGCTCGGCGTCGATGCGGTCGTAGTGATAGCGCTGCGCGCAGAACTCGCAGATCACCTCGATCTCGTCGCCACGCGCCACCAGCGCCGCCTCGACCTCATCGCGGCCCAGCGAACGCAGCATCGCCGTCACGCGCTCGCGGCTGCAGTTGCAGCCGAACGCGAGAGCGCGCGGCTCGAACAGGCGCAGCGACTCTTCGTGGTAAAGGCGGTACAGCAACTGCTCCGGCGCGGTGCTAAGCAACTCGTCGGCGTTCAGCGTGGCGGTCAGGTGCAGGATGCGGTTCCACGCATCGTCGTCCAGCGCGGCATCGCGCCCGCCCTCGTCCGGCATCTTCTGCAGCATCAGGCCCACGGCGTACCCATCGTCGGCGGCCAGCAGGATGCGCGCCGGCAATTGCTCGGACTTGACGAAGTAGTTCTCCAGCGAGCCGGCGAGCCCGGCGTGCTGCAGGTCGATCAGCCCCTGGTAGCGCTGGTCGCGCTCCACGTTGCCGATGGTGATCGCCATGACCGCGTCGGGCAGCGCATCCAGCGCCAGCGGTTCGGACAACGACCCGTTCCAGCGTGCCAGCCCGCGCAGGCGGCCCTGGTCGTTGCATTCGGCAAACAGCAGGCGCAGAGCGCCGGAGCTCTTCAGTTCGATCGACAGCGCGCCGTCCAGCTTGATGTTGCCGGTCAGCAATGCGCTGGCGGCCAACGACTCGCCCAGCAGCGCATGCAGCGCCGGCGGATAGTCGGCGCGGCCGGCCACTTCGCGCCACGCCGGCCCGAGCCGTACCAGGGCGCCGCGCACGCCGGCGCGTTCCAGCAGAAAGCGATGCAGTACATCGTCGACAGGCAGGGTTTCCACAATTAAGCGTTCCGGATAGGTCAAGCGCGTCAAGATGGGGGCGCGGCGGCGGCGGGACAACGACCCTTATACTGCCCGATCCTTCCGCACGTACCGTCATGCTCGCCGAATTTCGCCGACCTCTGCCGATCCGTCTGCTGCGCTCGCTGGCCATCCTGTTGCTGGCGTGGCTGGCATCGAGCTGGCTGATCGTGCTGCTGCTGCGCTTCGTGCCGCCATGGACGTCGGCGGTAATGCTGGAGCGCCAGCTCGGCGCATGGATCCACGGCGAGAAGGATTTCCGGCTGCACCAGCACTGGGTACCGTGGAAACAGGTATCGCCCTGGGTGCCGCTGGCGATGGTGGCCGGCGAGGACCAGAAGTTTCC
>DATMTH010000175.1:0-19383 GCA_035564915.1 Rhodanobacter sp. | reverse complement strand
CGCGGCAACCGCCGCTACTACCAGCGCCACGACGTGCTGATGGTCCGCCAGATCCGCGGCCTGCTGTACGAGCAGGGCTACACCATCGGCGGCGCCCGCCTGCGCCTGGAAGGCGAGGGCGCGAAGCAGGAAGCCACGATGAGCTCGCAGATCGTCCGCCAGGTGCGGATGGAGCTGGAAGAAGTCCTGCAGCTCCTCAAGCGTTAGGTAGGGCCGACCCACGGTCGGCCGAAAGAGCGCGCAGCCGACCATGGGTCGGCTCTACGTTATAATTGCGGCTACGTCGGGGTATAGCGCAGCCTGGTAGCGCATCTGCCTGGGGGGCAGAGGGTCGTCGGTTCGAATCCGGCCGCCCCGACCAGTTCGGCACGAACATGAAAAAAGCGCCCATCGGGCGCTTTTTTCATGTCGGGTATTGCCGAGGCAACGGCAGCGCCGAAGCGCCGGCATGGGCTGCTCCCCGTTGCCCGCTCTCAATACAGCACGCGACTGCGCAAGGTTCCGGGAATGGCAGCCAATCGCATCTTCAGCTCGTTGGCCTGGGTTTCGTCAGCCCTTACATCGATCACCACGTAACCCACATCGTTGTCGGTTTGCAGGAACTGGGCGTCGATGTTGATGTTGCCCTCGGAGAACAGTTCGTTGATGCGCGACAGGACGCCCGGCACGTTGCGATGGATGTGCAGCAGGCGGCGGCTGAGGGGGTGCTCGGGCAGGCTCACTTCGGGGAAGTTCACGGCCGAGAGGGTGGAGCCGTTGTCGCTGTAGCGGATCAGCTTGCTGGCTACTTCGACGCCGATGTTCTCCTGCGCCTCCAGCGTGCTGCCGCCGATATGCGGGGTGAGGATGACATTGTCCAGGCCGATCAGCGGCGACACGAAGGCATCGCTGTTGCTCTTCGGTTCAACCGGGAAGACATCCACGGCCGCGCCGGAAAGATGCTTGCTCTGCAATGCGCTGGCCAGGGCATCGATATCCACCACGCTGCCACGCGAGGCGTTGATCAATGCCGAGCCCGGGCGCATTTTCTGCAACTGTTCTCGGCCGAACATCATCTTCGTTGCCGGTGTTTCCGGTACGTGCAGAGTGACCACGTCGGAACGTTCCAGCAGGTCATCGAGGCTGGCTGCCGCGCGGGCGTTGCCCATCGCCAGCTTGGCCTCGATGTCGTGATAGATCACCCGCATGCCCATGCCCTCGGCCAATACGCCGGTCTGGGTGCCGATGTGGCCATAGCCGATGATGCCAAGAACCTTGTCGCGCGCCTCGTAACTGCCCGCGGCCGATTTGTCCCAGCCGCCGAGATGGCACTGCGCGCTTTTGTGGGGAATGCCGCGCAGCAACATGATGGCTTCGGCAACCACCAGTTCGGCCACGCTGCGGGTATTTGAATAGGGCGCGTTGAATACCGGGATGCCGAGTTTGCTGGCCGCCGGCAGATCCACCTGGTTGGTGCCGATGCAGAAGCAACCCACCGCAATCAGCCGTTTCGCGTGGGAAAGCACCTCGGCAGTCAGTTGCGTGCGTGAGCGCAGGCCGATGATGTGGGCATCCGCGATGCGTTCCAGCAGTTCGGCCTCGGGCAGCGATTTCGCGTGCAGCTCAACCTGACTGTAGCCGGCGCGGTGAAATTGCTCTACCGCCGTCGGGCTCAAACCTTCCAGCAACAGGACCTTGATGTCTTCCTTGGGGAACGAAGTCTGCATGGCAACCCTTGGTAAATGGACGTCTATACGGCAAATCCGAAGGCATACTATGCCACGAATTCGTGTCTTTGGCGCACTGCAGCACTGGACAGCCGGAAATCGGGCTGGCAGGCTCTACCCAGCCATCCGGAAACTCCATGACAGACTCACGCCTTGCCGAACTGATCGCCCTGCTGCCCGGGCTGCGCCTGCTGACAGAGCCTTCGGACCTGGAACATTACGGCCGCGACTGGACCCGTCGCTGGGTGCCCTCGCCGTTGGCTATTGCTCAACCGGCGTCGGTGGAGGAGGTGCAGGCGATCATGCGCTGGGCCAACCGGCATGGTGTAGCGATCGTGCCATCGGGTGGCCGCACCGGCCTGTCGGGTGGCGCTGTGGCTGCGAACGGAGAGCTGGTACTGAGCCTGGAGCGGATGAACCGCGTGCTCGACTTCAATGCCGTGGATCGCACGCTCACCGTGCAGCCGGGCATGGCCCTGCAGCAGGTGCACGATGCTGCACGCGAGCATGGCTTGATCTACCCGGTCGACTTTGCTGCCAGAGGATCGTGTTCGATCGGCGGCAACATCGCCACCAATGCCGGAGGCATCCGGGTGATCCGCTACGGCAATACGCGCGAATGGATTGCCGGCCTGAAGGTGGTCACCGGAAACGGCGACTTGCTCGAGCTCAATCGCGGGCTGATCAAGAATTCCAGTGGCTACGATTTTCGCCAATTGCTGATCGGTTCGGAGGGCACTCTTGGCATCGTGGTCGAGGCTACGCTCAAGTTGACCGCTCCGCCGCCATTGTCGCAGGTGATGTTGCTGGCCTTGCCGGACATGGATGCGTTGATGCAGGTGTTTGCGCTGTTCCAGACGCGATTGCAGCTGCAGGCGTTCGAGTTCTTTACCGATCGCGCGCTGCACCACGTGCTGGCACACGGTGCGCAACGCGCGATCGAAGGCGAGCATCCGTATTACGTGGTGACCGAGTTCGATGCGGCCGATGATGCCGTGCAGGAGGCGGCACTGGCCGCATTCGAACATGCGCTGGAACAGGGCTGGGTCAGCGACGGGGTGATCGCGCAGAGCGAAGCGCAGGCCGCGTCGCTATGGCGTTTGCGTGAAGGCATCACCGAGAGCCTTGCCGCCCGCCAGCCGTACAAGAACGATGTATCGGTGCGGATCAGCGCGGTGCCGGCCTTTCTGCACGAGATGCAGGCCCTGCTCGCACGCGAATATCCCGATATCGAGGTGATCTGGTTCGGTCACATCGGCGATGGCAACCTGCATATCAATGTGTTGCGCCCGATGGCTCTGGCCGAGGACGCCTTCATCGCCCAGTGCGAGCATGTCACCAAGCTGCTTGCCGCCACATTGCAGCGGCACGGCGGCAGCATCTCGGCCGAGCACGGCATCGGCCTGGTCAAGCGCGCCTATCTGGAAAGTACCCGCAGCGCGTCCGAAATCGCCTTGATGCGTGGCGTGCGCGGCGTATTCGATCCGAACGGTATCCTCAATCCGGGCAAGCTGTTCGCGCCAGACTGAGCCGTAACCGTTTACCTGCATGATAGGCTTGGCGGCTTGTGCATTTGTTCCGGGGAGCTTCCATGCCATCGTCGCCACTGCGTTCGCTGTATCCCGAGATCGAGCCATTCGACAGCGGCTTTCTCGAGGTTTCCACCCTGCATACCCTGTACTGGGAGCAGAGTGGCAATCCGAAGGGGAAGCCGGTGGTGTTCCTGCACGGTGGGCCCGGCGGCGGCACCAATGGCAAGTGTCGGCGTTTCTTCGATCCGGCGATCTACCGGATCGTGTTGTTCGACCAGCGCGGCTGCGGCAGGTCGACCCCGCATGCGGAACTGACCGACAACACCACCTGGGATCTGGTGGCCGATATCGAACGGGTGCGCGAGCACCTGGGCATCGATCGCTGGCAGGTGTTTGGTGGTTCGTGGGGTTCGACCCTTGCGCTTGCCTATGCGCAAACCCATCCGGACAAGGTGACCGAACTGGTGCTGCGCGGCATCTTCATGCTGCGCCGTGCCGAGCTGGAATGGTTCTACCAGAGCGGCTGCGACAAGCTGTATCCGGATGCGTGGGAAACCTATCTCAACGCCATCCCGCAGGTCGAGCACGGCGATCTGATGAGCGCCTATCATCGTCGCCTGACCAGCGACGATGCGAAAACACGCACCGATGCCGCCCGCGCATGGTCAGTATGGGAAGGCGCGACCAGCTTCCTGTGGCAGGACAGTTCGCACATCGCTTCCAGTGCAGAAGACGAATTCGCGCTGGCGTTTGCACGCATCGAATGCCACTACTTCGTCAATGGCGGATTTTTCGAGCACGACGATCATCTGCTGCGCAACGTCGATCGCATCCGGCAGATTCCCGCCGTGATCGTGCAGGGCCGCTACGACGTGGTGTGTCCGTTGCGCAGCGCATGGGATCTGCATCGTGCGTGGCCCGAGGCCGACCTGCGCATCGTGCAGGATGCCGGCCACTCGGCGTTCGAACCCGGCATCATGCATCAGCTGATCGAGGCAACCGACAGCTTCGGCTGCTGAAGCACCGCATCATGCGCAAAGGCCGCATTCGGGAGGGCGGTCTTTGCGTTTCATCCATCTTGCGGCTTTCCCGCCGACAGGCAGGGCGACGTCATCGATGGGATGGATGGATCGTCGGAACCAGCAGATCCACCACGAAGCCATCGTGGTCGGATGCGCCGATGGCACGCGTCCAGTCGGCAGCATCGGCAGCGTCGTCCTCGGTCTGTGTCGGTGCATCGAGGTCGGCACGACCGTATTGCATGTGCAGGAAGCGCAACCTCGCTGGCCAGTTCAGCAGGGCGTGATCAAGTACCTGGAAGGTCGGTACGGTGCGCCCCGGATTGCCACTGCCTGCCTTGGTATAGCCTTGAATCTCGCCGAAATTTTCGGTGTAGAGGAAGGAGTAGCGATCATTGGCCGGCACCGAGTTCACGGCATCCCACAGCGCCGGGCGCACGATGTTGCCGCCCAGCTTGAGCAGGTTCTGATCGTCGTCGTAACGGCCGGCGATCAGGTTCACCACATCGGCCCAGCCGTCGCTGAACTGGTAAGCGTTGAAATCGCCCACGACCATCAGCGGCATCAGTGGATGGGCTTTCTGCAGTGCCTGCACCTGGGCGGCCACCGATTTTGCCTGCAGGAAGCGCTTTTCGCGATCACGCGTGGCCGCGGCAGTGTCGTCGTCGACATTCTGGCGCGCCTTCATGTGCACGGCGATCACCTGGAACTGCATCCGACCAGCCTGGGCAGTGAGCAGCAATGGCGGATGGTCATGGATATAGGCGGTGTTCCCGCCATCGTCCCAGGTCTCCTGCGCAGCGAGTTGTTGCACCGACAACACCTGCACACGGTCGGGGCGCACCAGAAAGCCCACGTTGATGCCACTGGGGTCGTGGCCCGGCAGCAGGTAGGCGTTGTAGCTCACGCCGTAGTCGTCGTGGATCTGCCGGGCCAGGCCCTGCAGGAGCGGCAGGGTTTCCACCTCCTCCACGGACAGCACGTCAGGCAGCCTGAGCACGCTGCCCACGTAGCTGGAAAGGCGCCGGGTCTTCAGCGCCACTTCGTCCGGCGTGGGTTCCTGGCTGCCGCCGCTGCAGGTGTAGACGGTATCGAACACGCTGTCGCAGAAGCGTTCCATGTTGAACGCGCCAATGCGCAACGCCAGCAGTGGGGTGGGCGAGACCGGGCGGGGTATCGGCGCGGCATAGGTCAACTTGAAGTGCGTCGGGATGAAGGTGTATGCGCCGAAGTCGTAGGAGATCACGCCTTCGGCGCGGAACGTACTGCCACCATTGAACGGGGTGTCGAGGGGTACCGCGCCGAAGTCGGCGGTGTTCATCTTGAACACCTCCGGATTGCCACTCCAGTTTGGCAGGTCCACTCCGGCGGGGACCGGTACGCCAAACTCCACGCCGGGTTGGCGCAGCGAGCGCTGCCCGCTGGCCGTGATGCTCACCTCGGCATACGGTTCGTTGCTGAAGCGCTTGTTGCCGGTGTTGATCATGCCGTGATTGATCCACACCCGCATGCTCATGAAGCACTGGAAGTTGGTGCTGCCGCAGGAGAGATGGTCCGGGTCGGATGAAGGCGTGTCCCGGTCGAATACGACCGCGCGAGGCAGTCGTGCGTACTGATCGACCACGGTGACCGTCGCATTCTTGAGCTCGGTAAGGCCGTAGTAGTCATCCACCACGGCCGCCACGTCCACTGCGTTGCCCACGCTGACGGCCGGGGCGCTGCCGGTGAAAACGTACACGCCGTTGGAGGTGAGCGGACTGGCATCGGCACGTGCATCGGGCGTCTGCATGGTGAAACCCTGCGGGCCCACGGCGGTGACCACGTTGTCGTGGGTGAGTACCGGCTTTCCGAGCAGGGCGGGGCTTTGCCCGCTGCCGTTGATCTGCCAGATTTCCGCGGCGATCGGGATTTCATAGAGAATCGTGCCGATGGCACTGGCGTGACCCAGGGCCACGCCATCGCCGGGATCGCTCAGTTTTACCGTGAAATTCTTGTTGTCGCCGGGCGTGGTGCGGCCGTGCACCAGCACATTGAACGTCACTTGGGTCTGTCCTGCGGCGACGGTCAGGGTGGTGTTCACCGGTTCGTATTCGACGCCGGCCTGGGCACTGCCATCCTCGGTCGCCACATGCACGCTCACACCATCGGCGGGTGCAGGCTGGTTCATGCTGATGGTGAAGGGCATCGCCACGTCGCCGGCGCCGCGTACGCTGACGCTGCTGTCGGCGATCGACAGCGACGGGCCGAGCGTGACGCAGGGGCTGCTGCTGTTGTGTGGATCGGTGGGGCTGACCTGGACGAAGTCGGCGCTGTTGTCGCCGGTGTCCTGGGGCAGGCCGGCGGCGTTCTGACGGCGTTGGTAGCCCTGGTCGGTGTTGCCGCTGCCCAGCGAAGCCAGCGGCGTGCCGGCCTTGTAGGCCGAACCACTGCTCAGGCCAACCTGGTCGACGATGCCGTCGCTCGCGTCGAGTACGGCCAAGCCGCCGGTATCGGTGATGCCGGTGGCGTAGGTGAGGTCGCCTGGTACGCCGCCGGAGTAGCCGCTGCTGGCGCTGTTGGTCAGCAGCAGATGGCAGCCGGAAGGCAGCCGGGTACCGGCGGGGAAGGTCAGTCGCGTGCCGGTCGTGCCGCTGGCGTTGGAGGCATTGAGCTTGTAGCCGGACAGGTCGAGTGCCGCCGGGCCGGCGTTGAACAGCTCGACGAATTCATCATTGCCGCCGGCCGGGCCGCGGACACGGAACTGGTCGATACTCAGATCGGCGGCCTGCGCCGCGAATGTCGATACAAGACCAGCCAGCAACAGCCAGAGGCCGCGATGAGCGAGCTTTCCGAACATGACTTTCCCCGTGACGTCCGGACGACCGGATCGAGCCGATTCTAGTGGCGTCAGGTGACGATTCCGTGAAGCATGCCCGTGTTCCCGTGGCGGTACGATACGCCGCAAAAATCGGCACCGATTCGCTGATTGTCAGGAGGGCAACTGCTTGGTACCGAAAATCTTGTCGCCGGCGTCGCCGAGGCCGGGCAGGATATAGCCGTGCTCGTTGAGGCGCTGGTCGATCGAGGCGGTGTAGATCTCGATATCAGGGTGTGCCGCGGTGATCCGTTCGAGGCCTTCCGGCGCGGCGACAAGGAACAATCCCTTGATGCGCTTGCAGCCGGCTGCCTTGAGCATGTCGACAGTGGCGACGAGGGTGCCGGCGGTGGCCAGCATCGGGTCGACGATCAGGGCGATGCGTTCGTCCATCCGGCCGGTGAGCTTTTCGTAATACGTGATCGGCTTCAGCGTATGCTCGTCGCGCTGCAGGCCGACCACGCTGACCTTGGCCGCGGGAATCAGGTCGAGCACGCCCGGCAACATGCCAAGGCCGGCACGCAGGATCGGCACGATGGTGATTTTCCTGCCCTTGATCCGTTGAACCTTCAGCGTCCCTGCCCAGCCCTCGACCTCTTCCTCGACGGTCTCCAGATCCTTGGTGGCCTCGTAGGTGAGCAGCGCGGCAACCTCGGAGGCCAGTTCGCGGAATTCCTTGGTGCTGATACCGGCGCGACGCATCAGGCCGAGCTTGTGCTGGATCAGCGGGTGACGTACTTCGACGATTTTCATTGGCGACGGGTTTCAATGGCTGCACGGAGCGCGACAGCCAATGAGCTTAGCGAAGCGGCCCCGCCCGCGCACGTCCGTGTACGCGGGCAGGGCCGATGCGGCAGGATGGCCAGGCGTATTGCAAAGGGCAGGGCTGCCCTGCAACAAACGTTCAGGGCGCGGCGGAACCACCCTTCAGGCAAGAGCTCATGAAAGTCTTGCGCTCGGCGCCCTTGAGTGCCTTGGCCTTGGCGTCGGCGTTGCAGCTCTTCATTTTTTCCTGCTGGGTCTGCTTGGCAGACATGGCTTGGGCGGGATGGCCTTTCAGGCAGGAGCTCATGAAGGTCTTGCGCTCGGCGCCTTTCTTGCCGGTCGCCTGCTTGTTGCAGTCGATCATGCGCTGTTGCTGGGCGGTATGGGGTTTGCTGGCCTTGGTCGCGTTGCTGGCTGGCGGGGTGGCGGCGAACGCGGCCCCGGCGAAGGCAAAGGCGGCACTGACGGCAAGCAGACGTAGAGACATCGACATCGTGGAGTCCTCCCTGGGTAAGCCGGCAGCTGCCGGCCCGACCAGTCTATGCCTGGCGAGGATGTACGGGGAGTAGGTGAAATCCGACATGCACGAAGTATTCAGCTGCGGCGACGTGTCGTGGATCGCCATCGCCTGGTCCATCGTTGCCCGGTTCAAACGTGGTTTTGGCCCGGCATGATTGAAGCGTTCCAGCAAGCCCGTGACCCCCGCCACGGCCACGCAGGGAGTAAGAGGTGCGTGCCCAGGCAAGTGAATGGCGCCGCGAGGAATGACTCCGCTGCGGCGGCACCGCAACTGAATGTCGAGCACGAGCGTGGCCCAAGCGCGCGCATCGTGCCATATTCGTGTTCGGGGCCGTGCCGTCAGAGTCTTGGGCACGCATAGGACAACGGTACGACCGCCGCGCCTGTGTGCGAGGCACAAGGGGAAACAAATGCCTGCAGGGGCGAAAGTTGGGCCGGCGACCAAGGTGCCGCCGCCGCAGGTGCTGCCTGCGAAACAGGTGCTCGCGGTGGTGGTCGGCAATGCGATCGAGTTCTACGACTTCGTCACGTACGCGTTCTTTGCGGCGCAGATCGGCCGCGCCTTCTTCCCTTCGCATGCACCCGGCGCCAGCCTGCTGGCCTCGCTGGCCACCTTCGGCGCGGGTTTCCTGACTCGCCCTCTCGGTGCGTTCGTGATCGGCCGCATGGGTGATCGGGTCGGCCGCAAACCGGCCATGTTGCTGTCCTTCACACTCACAGGTATTGCGGTGGTCGGGTTGCCGCTGACGCCATCGTTTTCCAGCATCGGTATCGCCGCGCCGATCCTGGTGATCGGCTTTCGTCTGCTGCAGGGCTTTGCGTTGGGCGGCGAGGTGGGGCCGAGCACCGCCTTCATGATGGAGGCGGCACCGCTGCATCGCCGAGGTCTTTATATCTCGCTGCAGGCAATGAGTGCCGATGCCGCAGTGTTGCTGGCCGGCCTGGTAGGTGTGGTCCTTGCTGCAGTACTCGACGAGCCTGCGCTGGATGCGTGGGGCTGGCGGGTAGCCTTGCTGGTGGGAGCGATCATCATTCCGTTCGGTTTGGTGCTGCGTCGCTCGCTCGGTGAAACGCTGTCCGTGTCGGAAGTTACGGACACGTCTGAGCCGAGCACGCCGTGGCGTGGCTACGGCAAGATCGCCTTGCCGGCGCTGGCGATGCTGGCGGCGGCAACCACCACCAACTACATCCTCGACTACATGACGACCTACGCTGGCAGCACGCTGGGCATGTCGACCAAGGTAGCCCTTGGCGCCACCGTGGCGGTCGGTCTGAGTGGCGTGATCTGCGATCCGATCAGCGGCTGGCTGTCCGACCGCTTCGGTCGCAAACCGGTGATGGTGGTGCCGTGGGTTGTGCTGCTGCTGGCGATCTTCCCCTGCTTCTGGGTGATCGGACATTGGCGCAACGGGCCGGCGTTGTACGGGGTATGCATGCTGCTGGCGGTTGCCTCGACGCTGTCGACCGCCACCGTGCTGGTATCGATCACCGAATCCTTGCCGAAGGCGATCCGCTCTGGCGGTTTGTCGATGATCTATGCGGTCGCCATCGCTATCTTCGGTGGTTCGACGCAATTCATGGCGGCGTGGCTGACCCGGATCAGCGGCAGTCCGTTGGCGCCAGCGTGGTACATGATTGCTGCCGTTGTCGTCGGGCTGCTGGCGATTGCGCGCATGGCCGAAACCGCGCCGATACGCAGCGTGCAGCAAGCCCGCAGAAACGACGAGGCCACCCCGCTGCAACCGGGGTGGCCTCCGTTGAAACCCTGACGGATCAGGGGATCAGGCAGCCTCGGCCTTGGCCTTGCGCGGGCCTTCCAGCAGCGCCTTGCGCACGTGCGACACGATCAGGTCCACCTCGGCACTGGTGACCTTGAAGTGCGGGGTGAAGCGCAGCGAGTTGGTGCCGCCGTGAATCACGCCCACACCGTGCTCGCGCATGTATTCCTCGGTGGAGTCGGCGCCGTAGCACTTGTACTCGGGCGCCAGTTCGCAGGAGAACAGCAGGCCGGTACCTTGCACCTTGGTGATCAGGCCGCCGAGTTCGTTCTTCAGCGCATTCAGCTTGTCGACGAATTCCTTGCCGCGTTCGCGGATATTGCTGCGCACGTCGTCACCGAGTTCGCCGAGCGTGGCCAGCGCCACGTCCAGTGCGCGCGGGTTCGCGGTCATCGTGTTGCCGTAGATGCCCTTGCGGTACAGGCCGGCGGTGCGATCGGTGACGGCCAGCACCGACAGCGGATACTGACCGGCATTGAGCGCCTTGGAAAAGGTTTCCATGTCCGGTGCCGGCAGTTTTTCGAAGCCGGGGTAATCGGTGATCGAAAGCACGCCATGGGCGCGCAGGCCGGCCTGGATCGAGTCGACCAGCAGCAGGCTGCCGTGCGCCTCGGTCAATGCGCGGGCGGCCCGGTAGAACTCGGTGGTGACGGCACGACCGGGGTCGCCTTCGCCCATCACCGGCTCCAGGAACATCGCCTCGATGAACCAGCCATGCTTGTCGGCATCGGCGAACACGGCTTCCAGTTGCGCCACGTCGTACGGTGCCACGGTGATGACGCTGTCTTCGTGGCGATAGCTGGCCAGGTTCTGCTGGTAGCCCTTGCGGCTGGAGTCGGAATACAACGCCGGCTTGTCGGTACGGCCGTGGAACGCACCCTTCACCACCAGCCGCTTGATCGTGCGACCGGCGTAACGTGCGCCGGGATCGGTCATCAGTTTGGCATTGACGTCGGCGATGCGGCAGGCCAGCGTGACCGATTCGGAGCCGGAGTTCAGGCACATGTAGCGGGTATACGGGCTGCCGCCGCGAGTGCGCCCGAGTTCCTTGTCGAGCGCGGCAGTGAAGCGCATCTGCGCGATGCTGGGCGACATCACGTTGGCCATCACCTGCGGCTGGCTCATGGCGGCAATGATGGCCGCCGGATTGTGGCCGAAGCCGAGCATGCCGTAACCGCCGTTGTCGTGCAGCACGGCGCCTTTGAGGGTGACGACCCACGGACCGCGTGCCGCGGCCGGCAGGTACGGGTTGATCGCGTCGTCGGGATAGAAGTTGACGAATTCAGCCTGTGCCCTGGCCAGCTGATCGACTTCGTCGAGCTTCAGGAAATCGCTCATGTCGGCGCGCAGTTCATGATGCCGCGCCACGGCTTCGGTGATGGCCTGGCCCAGCAAGGGATCATTTGCGGCCATGCGCTCGATGCTGGCGTCGTCCAGCCCGGTGGTACGCGGCTTGCCGCCGAATTCGCGCAGTTCGCGCAGCTGGTTGATCACACCCATGGTTTTCTCCTCGGTAGACGTCGGCGCCTCGCACCCAGCGCAAAGCAGGCCGATGGATCCGCGCGGGGCATCGAATGCCCGGAACCCGCTCGAATCGGGGGTTCCGGCGTGACAAACCCGCTTCGGAGCCCCGGATCAGGGCCGGTCGCGCAAGATCATCCCCTGAGCATAACGCGGCAGGCAGGGTCTCCGGTACCCCCGGGCATGACGGCTGTCACCTGCGATGGCTGACGCCGGCACATGGGGAGATCGCTTTCAAGCGCCTAATCTGCAAGCCATCAGAGAGGATCTTGCCAGATGAATGCTCCAGATCAGGTGGTTGCCCGGCTCGCCGGTGTGGACAAGCGCTACGGGCGTGTTGTCGCGCTTGAACAGGCCGGACTTCAGTTGTGCCGCGGCGAACTGCTGGCCCTGCTCGGCCCCAATGGCGCCGGCAAGACCACGGCGATCAGCCTGCTGCTGGGGTTGATCCGTGCCGATGCCGGCACGGTCGAATTGTTCGGGCGTGATCCGCAGCAGATCCAGGCGCGTCGACGCATCGGCGTGATGCTGCAGCATGCGGAGCTGCCGCCGACCCTGCGTGTGGGCGAGTTGTTGCGCCTGACCGCAAGCTACTATCCGGCGCCGCGATCGCTGGCCGAAAGCGCCGAACTGGCAGGGATCGGCGACTTGCTGATGCGCCCGTATGCGAAGCTCTCCGGTGGTCAGCAACGGCGCGTGCAGTTCGCGCTGGCGCTGTGCGGCAGGCCCGAGCTGCTGTTTCTGGATGAGCCCACCGTGGGCATGGATATCGAGACCCGCCAGAAGCTGTGGGCGGCGATCCGCCAACTGCTCGCCGATGGCTGCTCCGTGCTGCTGACCACGCACTATCTGGAGGAGGCCGAGGCACTGGCCGATCGGGTTTGCGTGATGGCGCGCGGACGGGTGATCCACGAGAGCACGGTCGATGCCCTGCGTGCGCGGGTGGCGCTCAAGCGCATTCGTTGCCTCAGTTCGCTGGCCAGCGAAGTCGTTGGTGGCTGGCCTTCGGTGCATGACGCCCGGCAACACCAGGGCCGTCTGCTGGTGACCGCGGCAGAGGCGGAGGCGGTGGTGCGCCGATTGCTCGATGCCGATCCGCAACTGCGCGAGCTGGAAGTGCAGAGGGCGGGACTGGCCGAGGCGTTTACCGAACTTACCCGCGAGGCCGATGAGGCTTCCGCACTTGCCCGGCGCGAGGTCGCCTGATATGGAAAATATTTTGCCGATTCGGCGGGTGCCCGCTGCCATCCCGATGTCGCGGCGGCGAGTGCTCGGCGCATATCTCGCCGAGATGCGCAGCGAATGCCTGCGCTATCTGCGTGCGCCCGGCTTCATCCTGCCGATGACTTTGTTCTCGACCGTGTTCTACCTGATGTTCGGCGTGGTGATCAATCACGGTGAAGCCTCGCGCTACCTGCTTGCCAGCTACAGCGCATTCGGCATCATCGGCCCGGGCCTGTTCGGCTTCGGTGTCTCGCTGGCGATCGAGCGTGATGGTGGCCTGCTCACGCTCAAGCGCGCGTTGCCGATGCCGCCGGGCGCCTATCTGCTGGGCAAGATGGTGATGGCGATGATCGCCGCAACGATAGTGACCGTGCTGCTGTTGCTGATCGGCGTGTTGCTGGCGCATGTCGTGTTGTCGTGGGGCCGGATGCTGGCCTTGCTGCTGATCGGCATGTTCGGTGTGCTGCCGTTCTGCGCGCTGGGCATGTTCGTCGGCACGCTGCTGAAGGGGCAGGGTGCGCCCGGTCTGCTCAACCTGGTCTATCTGCCGATGGCCGTCCTGTCCGGCCTGTGGCTGCCGCTGTCGATGTTGCCGCATGCGCTGCAGCAGATCGCACCGATCTGGCCCAGCTATCACCTGAATCAGCTGACTCAGGCGGCGGTGGGTTTGAACAAGGGGCCGCTGTTCGGGCATGTGCTGGTGCTGGTCGGCTTCGCGCTCGGGTTCCTGTTGCTGGCGGCGCGGCGCTTGCGCCGGCATGGTTGAAGTAGGATGCCCGGCATGTCCGCCCTGCAACGACCGACCGCATCATGATTCCCGCATTCATCACCCGCTGGTTTGCGCCTGCACCGGATTCCGCCGTGGCCGAAGACGTCCGCCGCGGCAAGTCGCCGTGGGCCGACAGTATCCATCTTCTGTGGTCGTTCTGGATCTTCGTCACGCCCCTGTTCAATCACGGTCTGGACGGCTACGACCGGACCTGGCTGCTATGCACGCTGGGCTCGTATCCGGTGTTCCTGTTGCTGTTCGCCAAGATCCAGTTGGCGCCGCGGCGCACGACGCATTTCTATGCGTGGGGCATGGCGGGCCTGTCCTTCAGCCTGATGCACTGGTTTCCGAGCGGCCTGAGCTATTTCGTCTATGGCTGCATCATGTTGTGCCATTGCGACATGCGGCGGCTTCGCGGCTACGCGATCCAGGTCTTGCTGCTCAACATGATCTATGTGGTGCTGGCGTGGTGGCTTGGCTATCCGCAGTCGCTGCTGATCATCATGCCCGTGACGGTATTCATCATCTGCGCCATTGTGGCGGTCGAGGCACTGAACAAGCAGAAGGATGCTGCGCTCAGCCTTTCACATGACGAAGTGCGCAGGCTCGCGGCAACCGCGGAGCGTGAGCGTATCGGTCGTGACTTGCACGATCTGCTGGGCCATACGCTGTCATTGATCACGCTGAAGCTGGAGTTGTCGCGCAAGCTGTTTGATCGCGATGTCGACGCGGCCAAACGCGAAGTGGAGGAGGCCGAGAAGGTCGCGCGGCATGCGCTTGCCGAGGTCCGCAGCGCGGTCACCGGCATCCGCGCCACTGATCTTGCTGCCGAGCTGGCATCGGCGCGATTGCTGCTGGAGTCATCGCAGGTGCATCTCGACTACGGTCAGTTGCCTGAGGATCTGCCCGGCGACATCGAACGCGGCCTGTCGCTGGTGTTGCGCGAAGCGGTCACCAACGTGGCCCGCCATGCCGCCGCCAGCCAGGTGCGGATCGAACTGGTGCGGGAGCACGCGGCGGTGTGCATGCAGATCGACGACAACGGTCGCGGTGGCGTTGCCAGTGACGGCAACGGCATCAGCGGCATGCGCGAACGTGTGCGGGCGATGGGCGGCAGCCTGATGATCGAGTCGCCGCGTGGAAACGGTACACGACTGCGGGTGTTGGTTCCCGTGCCGGTGCTGCGCCTGGTGGAGACGTCACGAATGCCGCCGGCGGCCACGTCGTCGGCGCGCGCCGTGCCGGGGTATCCTGCGGCGTGAGTGTGGTGATGCCGCCTTCAGGCCGGCTTTTCATATTGAACAACAGGTATTCGCATGATTCGTGTGTTGCTGGCGGAAGATCAGGCGATGGTGCGTGGCGCGCTGTCGGCGCTGCTGGGGATGGAATCCGATATCGAGGTGCTCGGCTCGGCAGCTGACGGCGAGGCCGCGTGGCGCGAGTTGCAGCGTCTGAAGCCGGATGTGCTGGTCACCGACATCGAGATGCCGGGCCTGACCGGGCTCGAACTGGCGCAGCGCATCCAGCGCCAGGAGCTGCCGATCAAGGTGATCATCGTCACCACGTTTGCACGACAGGGCTTCCTGCGCCGCGCCCTGGATGCCGGCGTATCCGGCTATCTGCTGAAGGATGCGCCCGCGGAAAACCTGGCCGAGGCCCTGCGTGTCGTGCATCGCGGCGGCCGTTCGATTGATCCGCAGCTGGCACTGGAGGCATGGTCGGAAGCCGACCCGTTGAACGATCGCGAACGCCAGGTGCTGCGGCTGGCCGGCGAGGGGCAGGCGGCCGGCGATATTGCCGCGCAATTGAATCTCTCGCACGGCACGGTGCGCAATTACCTGTCCGAAGCGATCGGCAAACTTGGCGTGACCAATCGGATCGAGGCGTATCGCATGGCACGCCAGAAAGGCTGGTTGTAAACGTCATGATGGCGATGCCCTGATTCGGGCGGTCGCAGGATGGCCGGGTAGGCGCTGTCCTGGGCAGAAAGCCGGTCAGGCCATGGCGTGCGCAACCCAGCCGCCGCGACGTGCAATACGCCGGGCGACCCAGGCCATGGCCACGGCGCGTGCCAGCATGAAACCGAGTAATGCGAGCCACAGCCCGTGGTTCCCCCAGCCGTGCAAGCCGAACGCCAGCAGGGTGAAGATCGCGCCGGCGAGCAGCATGGTGTCGCGCATCTCCCTGGCGCGGGTGGCGCCCACGAAAAGACCGTCCAGCAGGTAGCTCCACATCCCGATCAAGGGCAGCAACGCGAGGTACGGAAGATACTGGTAGGCGATTGCGCGTACACCGGCCATGTCTGTTTGCAGGTCGATGAAGCCGTGGCCGGCGAGGGCAAAGAACACGGCGAACAACACGCTTCCCATCAGCGACCAGCCGCCTGCAATGACGAGTGCGCGCCGCAATGCGACAGGGTCGCCGGCGCCGATCGCCGCTCCGCTGAGCGCCTCCACCGCATTGGCCAGACCATCCAGTGCAAAGGCAGTCAGCACCAGGCCATTGAGCAGCAGTGCATTCGCCGCAACCACGCTGTCGCCCAGGCGAGCGCCCACGACCGTCACCGCGAAGAACACGCCCTGCAGCACCAGGCTGCGGATCAGGATGTCGCGATTGACCGAAAGCAGCGGGCGCCAGATGCGCCACGAGCGCAACATCTTCGGATGCAGTTGACCCGGATGCCGGCGCAGTTGCCGCGGCACGGCAGCGAGCCCGACCAGCACGCCGAGCCATTCGCCGCAGACGGATGCCGAGGCAATGCCTGGCACGCCCCACTGCAAACCCAGGACGAATACCAGGTTGAGCACGATGTTTACCAGATTGGTGACGACCGTCATGCGCAGTGCCAACCCGGCGTTGTGCATGCCGAGGAACCAGCCCACCAGGGCGGCATTGGCCAGTGCCGCAGGCAATCCGAGCAAACGGATATGCAGGTAAGTCCGGGTCAGCGCATCGAGCGTCGACGACGGCTTCATCAGGTGCAGTACGGGGCCAAGCAGCGGCAGCGAAAGCAGCAGCACGGCAACAGCCAGCGCCAGCGCCAGCCATATCGCCTGCACCAGCAGACGCCGCAGCGCATCGCCATCGGCACGGCCACTGGCCTGGGCGGCAAAACCCGTCGTGCCCATGCGCAGAAAACCGAACACCCAGATCGGCAGCGCGTACACGGCGCTGCCGACGGCAACGGCCGCGAGTTGTCCTGCATGCGACAAGTGCCCTGCCACCGCGGTATCCACCAACGAGACCAGCGGCACGGTCAGGTTCGACAGGATCATCGGGACGGCAAGCGTCCAGACCTTGTGATGGGTCGGGCGATGCCGCCAGTCGTTGCGCAATGAGTGCATGCAGTGGCCGATTCGAACTCCGGGCATTCTCCCATTTTGCGCAGCAAGCGTGGCCTGTCGGCGGCAAGCCCATCAAACGGTCGCGGCGGTCAAGCTTGCCTAATCGGCTGTCGCGCCGTTGGTGACTTCGCCGAGGTCTTTCTTCAGATAATAGGAGCAGTGACCCGGCGGGCAGTCTTCCAATACGCCGAATACTGCGTAACCGAGGCGCTCATAGAATGGCCTGGCCTGAAAGCTGGTGGTTTCCACACGGGCACGGGTGAAACCATGCTTGCGCGCGAATGCTTCGGCGCTGGCGACGAGCTGGCTGCCGATGCCGCCGCCACGAGCCGCTTCGGACAGCCACAGCAACTCGATGCACAAATAGCCCCAGAACGCGCCAGCACGAATGCCGCCGAGCAGGTTGCCATCGGTATCGCGCGCGAACGCCGCGAAGCGCAGATCGTCGGATACCTCGGCGATGCCGGGTACGGTTCGCCGGTTGTAATCCTGAATTCCCTCACTCAGAAAACGCAGGTCCTCCGGTGCGGGAGAGGTGGTTACCTCGATGTGCATGGGTGTTCTCTCTGCCGGTGATGGTCGTCAATGGTGCCAGGACGCGGCCGGTGTCGCCGGCAATGGGATTCAGCCCGAGTCGCGGATGAGCCCGGGGAACCGAGCCTGAAGTTCGCGCACGAACGCGGCAGGGTCGGCAGGCGACACCACGATCACACGGCGCAACAGCTTTATGACGACGCTGTACGTCGAGTTGGTCACATAGGCCTCGTACGGACCCAGTCGTGGGCTGCGGTAATAGCCGGTGAATGAAAACAGGCCGCCATTGCCGGCGGTCCGGATCGCGCCTTGGGATGCGGCCGGATCAGTACGGGCTTCCTGCAAGCTGGTGAGGTCGATGCGGGTACGCCACAGCAGCCGCTGGATGTGCAACTGATTGCCGTCGATCTCGTAGCCGGTGACCACGAACAGCAGTGCTGCCAAGGCAATCCCGGGGAAGCTGCAAGCGGCCAGGACGGCCACAAGATTCGACGCGCCGATGGCCGGAATGGTTTGCCAGACGACGCAGCCTGCACCGATCAGCAGCAGTGAGGCAATGATCGACATGCTCTTGAGCAGGGCGGACCAGGGTGCGGTGGGGAATCGCTTTTGCATCGATGATTCTTCCCTCATCGTTGCGGTCAGTGCAAGCAAGCCGTCGGCACGATGATGTCAGCGGCGTCGCGCTGCGGGATAATGCGCCGTTGCTCGCCACTCGCGGGCGCCAGTCGAGCCATCCTTGAAGAAGTCCGATTTCGATTTTGAACTGCCACCCGAGCTGATCGCCCAGGCACCTTTGCCCGAGCGTTCGGCCAGTCGCATGCTGTTGCTTGATGTTGCCGAGCAGTCGCATGAAGACCGCATGTTTCGCGACCTGCCCGATTTCCTGCGGCCGGGCGATCTGCTGGTGTTCAATGACACCCGCGTGCTGCCGGCACGCCTGTATGGCCGCAAGAGTACCGGTGGCGAAGTGGAGATCCTGATTGAACGGATCACCGGTGCGCACGAGGCGACGGTGCAACTGGGCGTCAGCAAGAAGCCGAAGGAGGGCGGCCGGATCGAGCTGGCCGATGGCAGCCATGCGGTGGTGCTGGGGCGCGACGAGAGTTTCTTCCGCCTGCATTTCGAGGCGCCGGAGCCGCTGGAGAAACTGCTGCTGAAGCTGGGCGAGATGCCGCTGCCGCCGTACATCGAGCGGCACGCCGACGCCAGCGACATGGAGCGTTACCAGACCGTGTTCGCACGTGAGCCTGGCGCGGTGGCGGCACCGACGGCCGGCCTGCATTTCGACGAAAAGATCCTGGACGAGCTGCGCGAGCGCGGGGTCGAGTTCGGCTATGTCACCTTGCATGTGGGGGCCGGCACGTTCCAGCCGGTACGGGCCGATGACCTGAAGGATCATCACATGCACACGGAATGGCTGAATGTCGGTGCACACCTGATCGGACAGATTCGCCGCACCCGTGCCCAGGGCGGTCGGGTGATCGCGGTGGGCACCACGGTGGTGCGCGCGCTGGAAAGCGCCAGCAAGGATGGCGTGCTGCATCCGTTTGCCGGCGAGACCCAGATCTTCATCTTTCCCGGCTACCGCTTCAGCAGTATCGATGGACTGCTCACCAATTTCCATCTGCCGCAATCCACCCTGATGATGCTGGTGTCGGCGCTGGCCGGACGCGAGTTCATCCTCGACGCGTATCGGCATGCGGTGGAGCAGCGCTATCGTTTCTTCTCCTATGGTGACGCCATGCTGATCCTGCCGCACGGCGTCTGAGAAAGCTGGTGGATCGACTTGTAGGAGCGACTTCAGTCGCGATGCTT
>DATMTH010000174.1:0-3534 GCA_035564915.1 Rhodanobacter sp. | reverse complement strand
CTCAACCTGCCGTATGCGGTGTTCGCTTCCAACGTGGGCGGTTCGCCGTTCGGCAATACCGACGGCGCGCCGGCCAACACGCAAAGCTACGGGCAGACTCCCGGCACGCAGGCGCGTACCGATATTCCGTGGGCGTCGCTGGACGGCACGGAAAACACCTCCGGCTACAACCTCGCCCCCGGTTATGCCTTCGACGTGGCCGACAAGGGCAGCGTGGGCATGACCTTCCAGTTGCAGACCTACCCGGGTCTTACCGCATGGCTCCACGGCGACTTCAACGCCCTTCGCCAGGCGCTGTACGCCACGCATCCGGACTGGAAGGCCGAGGGCTTGCTCGACGGCGGCGTCAGCGACCTGGACAAGATCGATCCGGGCCTCGCCGCGCGTTTCAACGATCCATTACAACGCGCGCTGGATGATACGGAAGCAATGTCCGAATCGTTCGAGTTGAACGTGGTGGGTGCCGCCACGGCTCTGACGCGCGATGAATTCATCGCCGAACAGACCACCTATGCGCTGAAACTGCGCACCGCGATCCTGGCCGACCAGAACGCGCCCACCGCTTTGAGCGTGCTCGCTGCCGACGCTTCGCAATGGGTGAACGGCTACCTGGCCGCGCTGGAACAGGCCGGCATGCTGCAGCCCGCCGACCAGGCGCCGCCGATCAGCACCAACCCGCAGGTGGTCAGCCTCAATGCCACTCTGGCGGCCGGCATCCTGTTGTCGAAGGGCGGCGATAGCTATCGCACGCAAGCCGACATTGCCGGTTTCTTCAGCAAGGTGCAGCAGTGGTATGGCAACACGGCCACCTACGCCGGCGATCCCAACGCCGCCACGGACGGCATCGATCATTACGAGACACGCACCGACCCAATGACCGGCGCCAGCGTCGAAGTGCCGGTGCCGAAACTGGCCGATCCATCGAATTTCGATCAGCACGCCGGCGTTACGCTGCAATTCGAGAACTTCCACATCTTTGTCGGTGGCCAGTCCGAACTGGAATACCTGCGCGCCGAAGGCCTGCTCGACCAGCAATTCAACCCGCTGCCCGGCAAGAGCTTGAACCTTGCGCAATACCTGCAACTGGTGGCACAGCAAAAGGGTGCCACGCAGGCGGCAATCAGCGTGCAAGGCCCGCAAGGCACCGCGGTGGCCAGCGACGGCAGCGTGTACGTGCCCGCCGCCACGCCTCTGCCCTACAGCTTCGCCTTCAGCAATCCTGGAAGCACGGGCGTGGGTCAGATCCGCATCGTGACGCAGCTCGATCCAAGCCTCGATCCGCGTTCGCTGCGCTTGGGCGACCTGAAGATCGGCGACATCAATATCCATGTGCCGGCCGATCGCGCGAACTTTCAGGCCGATTTCGATTTCACCGCCAGCAAGGGCTACATCCTGCGCGTGAGCGCGGGCATCGATGTGGCTTCGCATATCGCTACCTGGCTGATCCAGGCGATCGACCCCAACACCGGCGAAGTGATGCAGGACGTTACCAACGCCCTGCTCGCACCGGCTACCGGCCAGAGCGCGGCGCAAGGCGGCTTTGTTAGCTACACCGTGGCCGCGCTGGCCGGTGCCACCACCGGTGCGAAGGTCACCACACAGGCGCGCATACTCTTCGACGGTGCTCCGCCGATCGACAGCACGCCGGTGACCACCACGCTCGATGCCAAGGCACCGACCACGACCGTGACGGTTACCTCGCTGGGCAACAACGCGCAGGGTGCACCAACCTACGACGTGAAGTGGAATGCGCAAAGCGATGCCAGCGGCATTCGCTTCGTCACCGTGTATGTCGCCACCAATGGCGGCGACTTCCAGATCTGGCAACGCCAGGTCGCCCCCGGCACCACCGAGGCCGTATTCACCGGTGTCGCCGGCAATACGTATGAGTTCCTGGCTGTTGCCACCGACAACGCGGGCAACCGCGAAGCGGCCAACGTCACCAATGCCGTGTTACCGGATGACGGCGCGCGGCAGGCGGTGCTCGATGGGCTGGGTGTCACGCCCACGCTCGACCAGACCGCGCAGACGCCGCAGGCACCGCAAGACCGCACCTACAACAGCAATGCGCTGTTCCAACAAGCCACGCAGTTGCTGCCCGGCAATGTGGCAAGCAACAACCCCGGCGACCTCACTAACGTGCTGGCGCCGTTCAGTACGCGCAGCGTCGCCGATGGTTTCAGCACCAGCGAAGGCGATATCGGTGCGATGGCCCTGGTGCAGTTGCCGGATGGCTCGTTGCTGGTCAGTGCTGGCACGGAGCGAAACGCCGTGTACCACTACGCCAAGGATGGCGGCCACAGCACCACGCCACTGTTCACACTGGACCAACCGGTGCTGGACATGGCCGTCGACTCGCTGGGCCAGCTATGGGTGATGACCGGCAACGAACTGCTGCAGGTGGATGCCAACAGCGGCGCCGTGCTGCGTCGTCTGCAAGGCCCCAGCAACCAGCCGCTGACGCATGCCCTGGCCATTCAACCGGGCACGGGCGACATCTATGTCTCCGATGGCAGCGGCATCGAGGTGTTCCACCCCAAGGTCACCGATCCGGCGCAACAGTGGCAGCACTTTAGCAACACCCGCGTGTCGTCGCTGGCCTTCGGGCCGGATGGACGGCTGTGGGGCGTGCAATGGAGCGGCAGTGACATCACCGCCGCCGATCCCAACGGCGCAACAAACATCATCAGCTTCCCGATGAGCGGTGCCAGCCTTGGCCGTGCGGAGCTGGAATACACCATCAACGGCGTGATCGATCACATCGCGTTTGGCCAGGCCGGCTCGCTGCTCGACGGCGTGTTGATCGCCACGGGCGGCTTGTCGCAGCACGTGCAGATCAACGGCATCACCGACAGCACGCACGGCTCCGCCGTGTGGATGATCGAGCTGCAATCGCGCCGTGTGCTGCAGGTGGCCAGCGGCGGTACGCAGGGCGAAGGCGTGATCACCACCGCCGACGGTCGCATCCTGGTGGCGCAAACCAACAGCGTGGACGAAATCGCACCGGCGCATGCACCAAAGGTGCTCGCCACCAGCGTGCCCGACGGTGCATTGGTGCCGCTGCCGCTCAACCAGATTGCAGTGCAGTTCGACCAGGACATGTGGCTGGGCAGCGACCCGCAATCGGCGCTGACCGACGGCTCGTCCGTGCTCGATCCGTCCAACTACGTGCTGCAATCCAGCGATGCCGGCGCGCAGGCGATCTCGCCTCAGTCCGTGCGCTGGGATGCCGCCACGCACACCGCCTACCTCGACGTCAGCGGGCTGCCAGCCGGTCATTACCAATTGACCGTCAGCGGCAACCTGCGCAGTGCCATGCAGTTGCGCATTGGCCAGGACAGCATTAGCAGCTTCACCGCGTTGCTGGACATGAGCAGTGCGGTGCAACTGCACTTCACCAACACCCGCGCCGACGACAGCACGGGCGCGGTGAGCTACGACGTCAGCTTGACCAATACCAGCAACGAAGACCTGCACGGTCCGCTGATGCTGTTGCTCGACCCGGGTACCTACTTTGGCGACACCATCACCGGC
>DATMTH010000173.1:0-7037 GCA_035564915.1 Rhodanobacter sp. | reverse complement strand
CATCTGCTGGCTGCCGGGCGCACTGCTGAGCAGCAGGCCGGTGCCGCCTCGCACGGCGCCTTGCGCCAGCGTGGACAGGGCCGCGCCGTAGCCAAGATCGGCCGCGCGCTGGTTATCGTCCAGATGCTTGAAGTGGCCGAGGGTGAGGGCACTTTCGTAATCGGTGGTGGCGAGCTGGGCGTGGCCTTGGGTTGGCGTGTCGTCGAAGCGCAGTTGGCGGTAGCCGCCACTGCCGCTGGCGCTCTGAGCCAGGTCCTGGCTCTTGAAGCCTGAGAGCACGCCGGCGTGCTCGTTGCCGGTGAACCAGGCCGCGGCGTTGCCCGTGGCGCCGCTGGGGCCGCCGGATTGCTGGTTGAACGGGGCATCCGTATTGCCCTGGCCGTTGTACAGGCTGGCCATGACGATGGGGCGGTCGATGTCGCCTTCCAGATAACCCAGCCACACTTCCTGACCGACGCGCGGCAACGCGACGCTGCCCCAGTTAGCGCCGGCCAGTGGCGTGGTGACGCGCGCCCAGGTGCCGGCGCTGGCGTCGGCGGGAGCGTTGGCATCGCGCGGGTGATCGAGCCGGTTGGCGGCGTTGCCGCCACGCTGCCAGTGCTGTTGCACGATCACGCGATGGTCGCGATCGGTGTGGATGGGGTTGCCGCTGCCGACCACGCTGGCGCTGGGCGCGGGATGGCGGCGCAGGCCGTGGCCGTCTTCCGTGTGTGGACGATAGGTGCGCACCAGCGGCAGGGCGATGAAGGTGTTGTGGCAGAGCGGGGTGTGGTCGTTGGCGAGACCGGTGGTGGATTTGGCACGCTCACCCGCCAGGGAGAGGGATGCAAAGGCGGCCCCCAGCGCGTTTTCGACAACACCTTGCACATCGGCATCGAGGTTGTTGCGGGCTTGATGGTGGACGCGCAGGCAGACCGGCGCCTCGACACTTTGGGTGATGCCGTCTCTGCGGGTTGCCGTTTTGATCGGAAGGGTTGATGGCCCCGCGAACCATGCGCTCATGGTGGCGCGGTATTGGCTAGTCGTTCGTCTTGGGCTTGGCGCCGAACGTGGGTGCTTTCACGCCATGAATGCCCCCGCGTGCGGCCCACGTTTTGGCGTTTGCGGCGGTCGTCGCGTTGATGCAGTTCGGCGTCTTGGCCAGCTCGCCGGGGTTGGCGGCACAGCGTTGCACCATGGCGGTACGCTCGGCGTCGTGAGCCTTGTACCAGTCAGCGGACTGGGTGGCTTCCTTGGGGCTGCAGGCGGCCAGAGGCGCCATGGCCATCATGATGAGCCATGCGTGGGTGGTTGTTTTCATGCTTCGTCATTGTTGCTGTCGGCACGTAATCCGCGTGCCCGGATGGGGCAAATCAAGCCTGCTGTTTGATCTGATGCCGGTTGGCAGGTGGCTCGTATGCCGCGTAACGGTAGGTGGGCGTGTCGATGGACAGAATCACGCCGGACTTCGGTAGATAGGAAATCTCGATGGAGCCATTGCCGTAGAGCATGAGCTGGCGATAGGTCGTCAGGCCGATGCGGAAGCGGCGATGCGGTGGCGCCCGGGTTTCGTCGGGCAACCACAGGTAATAGATGGCGCCGGCCATGATGCCGAGCGCGCTGTCGGCTTGCATCTCGAAGAAGCCCACTTTCTGCAGGCGTTCGATGGTGGTTTTTTCGACGGCTTTTTGGCCGGCCTTGTAGTCGGCGGAGACGTAACGGAAGGGCCACCGGATCAACTCGGCCATTACGAAGGCGGCGATGCAGAACAAGATCGTCACTCCAAGGTAGCCGAGCGAAACACCATTGCTCCGGCTATCTGGAACAAGCGCTATAACAATAGCCACCAAGCAGATAATGGCACAGATTGCCAATGGGATTCGTGACAGAGAAAGCTGTACGCCAACATACGCATACTCTTGACATGCTAGCTTGATCTTCATGTTTTATTATTTATCATATTAATGTTTCGTAATGGTAATTTACGAACTTAGGTCGCTGCAATGGCAGATGCAAAATCTCCCTGCTCGCGTACGGAATCACTGCCGTAATCAGCAGCACCACCGAAATAACAGTGCCTGGCCCACTGCAGCGTCTCCGGATCTTTCGTAAGATCAATGATAATGCTCACAACAACAATGCACCCTGTAATGACCCATACAACAGGGCCACCGAACAGCTCGGCAGCAGTCCCGGTGGCAAGTAGCGTACCAAACGACCAACCTAAAGACGCCGTCATAGCCACCTCCATAAGAGTGCGCGCAATGTAAAGCGTCACCATGCCCAACTCGTCGTCGCTCCACGCTTTTTTAGCATTAACGAGATCCACCACTGTCGCGATTAACATCCCCACCGCGCCCGCCCCAGCACCGCCCACACTCACAAACCGCAAAAACCTCCCCGACAACTGTTCGGCCATCGGTCCCAGCAACGGCAGCTTCCGCTCGGCGGCGCCTTCGACGCTCACCTTCACCACCTCGAACGCGCTGGCCGTGAGACCGGCGTAAGCCGCCACGAGCGTGGCCATCGCGCGGTACTGCTCACTCTTGAGCGCCTTGCGCTCATCGTCCAGTGCATTACTCCAGCCCAGCACCGCGAACATCGCCGCCACCGGCGCGATGAAGCCTGGCGTTTTCATGAAGCGCAGCGCCTTGCCGGCGTAGCTGTCCACCGAAATCGGCACCGCAATGTCGCTGGGGGCGGGCGATACCAGCTTGACGCGCTCGGCGGCAATCGCCGCTTGGGTCGCGGGCGTCAGGTTGGCCAGCGCTTGCGGGTCGGCCGCGCCGGCATCCAGCAGCAGGCTCCAACTGCGCACTTTGCCGTCCAGGCTCAGGCCGGCCTGCTTCATCTCGGCGTCCAGCACCCGCATGCGGTGATCCAGCGCTTCGGCGCGGCTGGCGGCGTCGCCGGCCATGCTTAACGGCTGCAGTTCTTGCAGGTTTGCATACGCCTGCTGGTACACCTGCCGTCGGGTGCCGGTGATTTCCACCCGCCGCACCGGCATGCCGGCGTGCATGCCCAGCACGGCGATCAAGTTGTCGCCCGCCTCACCACGCTGGCGCAGCGCGTCCACGAAGGGCGCACCCAGCTCGCCGATCAGTTCGGAGACGGCGCTTTGCGCTTCCAGCGCCTTGCGCGCGTGCTCGCCCGCGTAGCGCAGGTGACCGGCCACCGCGGCGTAGGTCTCAAACAGGCCTTTCCACGGGTCGGCCTTGATCGAGCCCGATTCTGGCTTGGTGGTGGCCGCCGTGGCTGCCAGTTGTGGATGGTTGTAGGTCAACGCGCGCCACAGGAGGTTCTTCGCTGCCAGCCCCGCCTGCAACCATTGGCTGTATTGCTTGAGGCTGGCGCCGTAGCCGCCGGTGCCGAGGATGCACGCCGCGAACACGGCCGTGAATCCCGTGCCGGTATTGATGTCGTGCGGGTCGAAGTGGTGGTCGAACACGGCGGCCAGCGCGGCGCTTTTCATCCAGCCGGCATGTGCCATCGCCAGCGGCACCATCCATTGCGCGTTGTACTGGTTCGACGCGCTGTCGAATTGCTTTCGGTACGCTTGCCGCTTGCCGTGGTCGATCGCCGCCGCATAGCGCTTCCACGCCTCATCGCGCGCTTGCTTCAACTCCGCCGCACTGATGGTTTCGTCCAGGATCGGCTGCGCCATCTTGCGGTAGCTCGGCAGCAGCAGCGCCGTATTGGGCATGGGCTTGTCGCCGCCGGGTAGCATCAGCATGTCCATATGCGCCTGGCGCTTGGCCTTGAACAAGTCTTCTTCGGCCTGCCGCTCCACCGCTTGCTGGATTTGCGTCAGCTCCGCATCCACCGTGGTTTGCCGCGCATACGGCGCGCTGAATGCCGCCCAGCGGGAGTTCATGTAGGCGGGCAGCTCCTGCGCGATACCGACGGGATCTTCCAGCGCCAGCACCAGACCCTTGCCTTCCACCAGCGCTTCGCATTCCTGCTTCAGCGTATTGGCCGATTGCGGGTGGAATCCGAACGGGCTGAAATTGAAGGCGATGGTGCCGTCGATCAATGGCATGGCGTATTCGGCCACCATCATGTCCACATTCATCACCTGGAAGCTGTGCGCCGGCTGTTTGCCGCCGGGCTTGCCACCATGAAACCACGCCGTTACGTCGATATCGCGCATGTGCTTCTTGCGCACGGCAACAGAAGCGTTGTCATCGCGCACTGCTTTCGTCCACCACGCGTCAGAAAAGCCGACCCAGATTTTGCCCGCGGTCTCCGGGTCCTGAATGGTGAGCACCGAGGCATTGGCAACTTTCGTCGCATCACGGGCACAGGCTGCATGAAAGCGGTCGCCGGCAGGTGGTGTTTCGTCGGTCAACGGCACCGCCGAAAGGCAGCCCTCCTTGTCAACTGCATAGGCCTCCCAATGATGGTGCGCTTCGTAATAGACATACAGATATCCCGCTCGCAGACGTCGCCCCGTGTAGATCGTTTCTGCGGCATCGAGTGTCACTTCCGGTTTGCCGAGGTAAGGCGTAGCGTCCGGAGGTAATGCACTGAACTTGTTGTAGCCATAGGTCTTGGTGGGGGCGACACCGTAACGCACCAGCAGGAGGGGTAACCCTTTCTTCTCGCAAAACTTGCACGGCGGGATCGAGGTAGTCATTGGCACGCTCCTTGTGACATAAGATTCGCTGAATCGGGCATTGCATGGGTGGATGTTGGTGCACCGAGTGCCTCGGCAATCGCTTGCCAGTCGGCATCCGTCCACAGGTTTGCGAGACGCTGATAGCGCGCGGGATGGCCAATGCAGCTTTGCAGCAAGGCCTCAACGCGAGGGTGCTTGTCGATGGCAGCATGCCAGCGCAAACCGTGTGAGGCGAAAGCCACTGCGTCATCACGATCAACCAACTGATACTGCTCGGCCCGAATCAGTAGTTTTTCTGCACGAGACCCCCACTCGGCTGGCGCGCTGCGCCACATCGACTCGGCATTCAGCACGGCATGGATGGCACCAATGCGCTGGACACGTTGCCAGGTGGCAGCGTCCAGATGGAAGTGCAGCGTGCGTACCGCGCTTTCGGGTGCGGACTCATGCATGTACCACGCGCCACGCAACGGCATGGCCCATGCCGAGACAGGGCCGAGCAAGGCGGACATTGCCTTGTTGGGTAGCATCCACGCAAGCTGTTCGAATACCGCAGGATCGTGAGCCAGGAACAATCCGCGTTGTCCCTGCGGAAATCGAGGGGCCAGAACATGTCGAAAATGCATGACCATGCGTTCGGCATCCGCCATGGTTTTCAGCAAGGCAACGCAAAGCGATGCCCCGATGGGAGGTGACTGACTCAAGAGAAGATGGTGCAACTTGTCGTGAGTATCGCCATGAATCTTGCTCAGATCGACCAGCTTCGGGAGCTGAACTGCCTGAGCGGCAAAACTCGCTGGCGCCAGCTCGTGCAGGGAAAACTCAGCCCACGCGGCATGGGCTGAATCGTCGCCTCGCAATGGGTCGATCAGCGCGAATGCGAACGAATCCAACTGGCGATGATCGAGGTCGATACGTTTCATGTCAGCCATCCAGCATCACCACGCTTTCATGGCTGGCTGCCGCACCCGCCAAGCGAATCTGACAATCCTTGATGGTGGCTGGCTTGAGTGCGGCCTGTTCGATCTGTGTGCTCTGCCCACCCGCCATCTCCCGCTGCGCCCCCTTGAACTCCGCCTTGCCCGGCGCACCGATTTCGATGTCGCCACCCTGAATCTTGAGATAGGCACCGGCAGCGGTGAGCAGGAGGTGTTGCTTGGCGCTGGCGGTGAGGCTGCCGTCGGTGCTGGCGAGGGTGATGGCTTTTTGTGCCGCGAAGTCGGCTTGGTCCTGCTGGGCTTGCACGCTGACCTGACCGCTGGCGGCGTGCAGGGCAATCCCGGTTTGTTTGACGGGGCGGCTGCCAGCTGGTTCGCTGCCTTGCGCATACAACGCGATGCCATTGGCGGCAACGGCGCTCCATTGGCCCTGGGCGACGAAGCTGAGGTCCTGCCCGGCGCTGAGCAGAGTATCGGTGCCGCTGACCCAGACGTGGTGTTGGGGGGTGACGGTGACCAAGCCGTCCTGGCCGTGGGCGATCAGGTGGGGCTCGCTCCACGCGGTGGCGCTGCCTTCGCCGCCGCCGATGCCAGCGCCAGCTGAGCTGCCGTCACGGGTACCGGCCAGGTGCTGGCTGGTCTGCGTTTGTGCGGCGATGGCGTTGAGCTTGTCCGCGGACGGCTCGTTCGGCAAGCCGGCCTGCTGCTTTTGCGCCACGTCGGTGAGGCTTTGCGCGAGCTGGCTGGCTTGGTCGAGCATGCCGATGGGTCCGCTGGCATCCATCTGCTGGCTGCCGCTGGCGCTGGTCAACAACAGGCCAGTGCCGCCGCGCAAAGCGCCTTGCGCCAGCGTGGACAGGGCCGCGCCGTAGCCAAGATCGGCCGCGCGCTGGTTGTCGTCCAACTGCTTGAAGTGGCCGAGTGTCAGCGCGCTTTCGTAGTCGGTGGTGGCGAGCTGGGCGTGGCCTTGGGCTGACGTGTCGTCGAAGCGCAGTTGGCGGTAGCCGCCACTGCCGCTGGCGCTCTGGGCCAGGTCCTGGCTCTTGAAGCCTGAGAGCACGCCGGCGTGCTCGTTGCCGGTGAACCATGCGGCGGCATTGCCGGTGGCGCCGCTGGGGCCGCCGGATTGCTGATTGAAAGGCGCATCGGCATTGCCCTGGCCGTTGTACAGGCTGGCCATGACGATGGGGCGGTCGATGTCGCCTTCCAGGTAATCCAGCCACACTTCCTGACCGACGCGCGGCAACGTGGCGCTGCCCCAGTTGGCACCGGCCAGCGGCGTACTGACGCGCGCCCAGGTGCCGGCGCTGGCATCGGCCGGTGCGTTGGCCTCACGTGGATGATCAAGCCGGCTGGCGGCGTTGCCGCCGCGCTGCCAGTGTTGTTGCACGATGACGCGATGGTCGCGGTCGGTGTGGATGGGGTTGCCATTGCCCACGACGACGGCACTTTGCGCACCGCTGACGCTGGCGACGGGATGGCGGCGCAGGCCGTGGCCATTG
>DATMTH010000172.1:0-64502 GCA_035564915.1 Rhodanobacter sp. | reverse complement strand
GATAGAAGATTGACAAAATCGCGATCTCCATATCCGCCATGTTCCAGCTGTGCGACCATTTGGCGTGTTTCCGGCTCTTTGCCCAACCCAAGCAATGCTTGCACTTGCAGGGCGACCAGGCGTGGATCGTTGTGGCCGCTTTGCTGCATTCGGGCGGTATCGACAATGTTGTTCAGAAGCTTGGCGCGTGCCTGCGGATCAGTGCTGACCTGAGCAAGCAACAATTGCGTAGACAGGAGATCGAGCATCAGGGTTCGGTCGTGTGGCTGTTTGGCGAGTAGCGGGGCAAGCGCCGCCAATGCGCTTTCGACCTCGCTTCGCGTGCGTTCCGGTAGCTCGCCGGCGAGCGACTCTGCCCCTTGTTCAGTCATCGCCTCGGCCAGATCCTGCTTGAAATAGGCGCTGGCGGGATCCTTGGTGGCGAGCTCGCCAAGGCTGCCGAGTGCGTGTTCGATCAGGCTTTGCGCGGCGGGCAGGTTCCCGTCGAGTCGATGCATCCGCGCCAGCTGTACGGCGTAGATTGCCTGGTACTCCTGAAAATCGGTGTTGGTGGGGGCGATCTTCATGAGTGCTGATGCCGCATCAACGGCCTGCTGAAGGTCGCGCGTGCCATTCGCATCATCCCCGGCCAGTGCGAGGGTGCGTCCCAGGATGGCCCGCGTGGTAAGCATGTTGTCTTTCTGCTCGTTGTTCCTCGGATCGCGAGACAGCAGTTCCGTTTCAATGGCATCGTCTGCGCGATACTCGCGGATCGCCGTGCCCAGGTCACCGTTCAATAGCGCAAGCTTGCCCATGTCGTTGTGTGCGCGACCCAGTGCAACCGCCCACTCGATCTTGTTCGAATCTGCGGCAACAAGCTCTTTCGCCAGTGACAATGCGCTTCGATACAGGGCCGCCGCAGAGTCAGGCTGGCCACGCGCTTCCAGCACGTGCCCGATGTTGTTGTCGATCATTTCCAGTTCGAACTGCAGCTCCCGATCATTGACGGCAAGGTGCGACGCACGTGCCAGCACATCCTGTGCAGCTTGATAGCTCTTCTGGGCCGCTTCCAGTTGTCCTTGATACCAGTGGTTTGTGCCAATAAAGGTCAGGGTACGCGCATAGGCGAGTTGACGTGCTGCATCGGTGGGGGCCGCATCGGCCAGCGTCGCTGCAATTTTTGCCGACGCCTCGTAGGCCTCAAGCGAACCCTTCAGATGGCCTTGACCGCCGCGAACCGTGCCGATTTTTTCCAGCGCCTTGGCGCGTGCGGCCAGCGCCTTGTCGGTTACATCATTGGTCGGCAGGGATGCGAAGTAGGCCATCGCCTTGTCGTCGACTGCCTGCATGATGTCGAGCCGTTGTACCTGTGCCAGCTTGTCGTTGAGATCGCCCAGCATGAAGCCGACCAGGTTCTCTGCCTGCTTCTGTCGTCGCACGGCGGCGTGGCGCGCCACCAGGGCAAAAATCGCCAGCGTGGTGGTCAGTGTCATCACCGCCACGGCGAGCGCGGCGAGCGCGCTCATGCGCCGGGCACGCCGTTTCAGCTCACGCTGTTTCAGCGCATCGAAGCCGACGTCAAGCAGCCCGGCGATCAGCTTCAGCTTGGCGTTGCCTTTGCCGTCCTTGTCGTTGCGGGCATCGGCGGCGATCGGTTCGGCCAGTTGCGAGCTGAGCTGTCCGTCGCCGTCGAGCTGGAAGCGCAGCGCGGCGGCGAAGCACTCTTCGGCTTCGCGACCGGGCAGGTCGCTGGCATTGGGTTCGCCATCGACGATCAGGCAGAAAATACGCTCGCTACGGCCCCGTCGCTTATAGGCGAGTATTTCCTCGTTGACCCAATGCGAG
Source organism: Rhodanobacter sp. (assembly GCA_035564915.1). GTDB lineage: Bacteria > Pseudomonadota > Gammaproteobacteria > Xanthomonadales > Rhodanobacteraceae > Rhodanobacter. The sequence goes on along the minus strand of DATMTH010000172.1, from coordinate 62,678 downwards.
CCGGCCGAACGTGGCGAGCAGATCACGATCAGGTTGGCGGACTGCGCCAGCGCGGCGTTGACCTTGCGGCCGAGGTCGTGCGCGCTGGCCAGTTCATCGCGATCGCGGAAGATCGGGGTCAGGCGCTGGGGGATGACGCCCGCGTCGGTGGTCATGCCGACCAGCCGTTTCGGCACGGCATAAGTTTCCAGCGCCTTGTGCAGCCAGTCGGCCCAGGCTTTGTCCTGGTGGCTGTAGCTGATGAAGGCGCGGTAGCGGAAGTCCTGCGGCCCGACAGTCCCAGACATGCTTCTGATCCACCCGACGGGTTCGGTTCAACGTGGGCGAATGGCTGGCAGGCCATTGGTGGTCATGCTGCACGCCTTCGACTGGACGTGGTGGATATGGCCGCGCACTTTCACTTCGGCTTGCACCTGGTATTTCCAGTAGTCAACACCCCTGATATCGCGGGTTTGCGCCGCACCAACCATGTAGCTGCCGCGCACCAGTGGGTGCTCCGAGCAGTGCTCGTTCCAGTCGCACCATATGAAGCGCGTGAAAACAAGATTCGGGTGATCCGTGAACCAGGTGATCGTCGCCAAGGTGTTGGCCGGGACCGTCAGGTAATGCGGATGAAAGGTGAAGCCTGTTTTCATGTCGAAGTCGACGCGTACGTAATAGGACTTGAGCCCGGGGTGAGCAACGGCCATGGGATGTCTCCTTGTGCAGTGGCGTGGGGATGTCGACGCAGCGGTCAGGCATGCGGCGGGTATCAGTGAGACTGGGGGCCCCGTGGCAACGGGATGGCGGTGGAAGCCGAAGTGAGCTGTGCGATGCGTTGGCTCAATGCCGCGTCTGCCGGGTAGTCGATGCCGTGCGCGTGCAGCCGCGCGATGAAGCCCGACGGGCGATAACCCATTTTGCGCAAGGTCTCGATGGCAGGCTGGGCCTGCGCACGCGCATCCGTCGCCAACAAGGCTTCGACCCACAGCGAAAGATCGCGGGGATCGGCCGAATTCGTCGCCAGAGGACGCAGGCGCGCGACGGCCGACTGTCGGTATGTCGTCGCCCCCTTCGCGTTGCCTGCATCGGCAGCCAGTTGCCCGAGCAGGAGTTCAGTGCTGGCCTGGATGCGGATCGCGTCCGCCGCCGGGGAGGGCCCGGCGAGCAGTTTCTGCGCGTTCGCGGCGGCCTTTTTCGCCAGCGCCTCGGCCGCATTGGAACGATGCCGTGCAAGCGCCAGCCGTGCCGCTTCAAGCTGTGCTTCGGCCAGGTCGCTGCGCCAATCGGAGTGGGCCGGGTCGCTGGCGACCAGCTTCTCGAGCGTTGTCGTGGACACCGCGATGGTGCGTATCGCTGCATCGAGCTGGCCCTGTTCCAGCAGCAGGTGCCCCAGCAGCCGGCTGTAATATGCGTGGCTGTCCTGCCAATCGGTGTGGGTCGGGTCGAAGGCAATCAGCGTGGCCGCCATGTCCACTGCCGTACGCACGTGCTGGATGCCTGCCGGCGTATTGCCGGTGAGCGCCAGCGTACGCCCGAGTATCGCGTTGCTGGTCATCAGATCGCCTTGCAGCTGCCGATTGTTCGGACTGCGCGCCATGACCTGCGTCATCAGCCGCTGATTGTCATACGCATCCTGCACGGCTTCTTCCAGGTGCCCGCGGGTCAACGCCAGAGCGCCCAGATCGGCATAGGCGTCGGCAATGAAGTCGCGCCACAGGACGTCGGCGGGATGCGTTTTGGCCATGCGCGTGGAGATATCCAGATACGCCAGATAGTGCGCGTGCGCTGCGCCCAGCTCGCCGCGCGCCTGCGCCACCTGGCCCAGGTCGAGGTAGGCCAGGGCAAGATTCTGCTGCACCTTGGCGTCGCCGGGGCCCAGCGTGACAGCGCGCTGCAACGCGGCCATCGCCTGCATGAAATGGTCTTCGGCGAGATCCAGCTTGCCCTGGTTCCAGTCGTTGAAGCCGATCCACAACAGGTTTTCACCATAGGCATTCTGTCGCGCGGGATCGTGCGGGAATTGTTCGACCAACTGCTGGTTGAGCCGCAGCGCCTCCTCGAACGCGACCAGGGCGTCGGACAGCCGACTCTGGTTGGTACGCACGTCGCCAATCTTCTGCAGCGCCTTGGCGCGTTGTGCCAGCGTGGTGGCATTGACGTCGGTGACCGGCAGCAGTTTGAAATACGCCATCGCCCGATCGTCAACGCTGTTCAATATGTCCAGCCGATCGACCTGGCGAAGTTTGGTGTTCAGGTCGCCCAGCATGAAATTGACCAGACCTTCAGCCTGCTTCTGTCGGCGTTCGGCGGCCTGTTGCGCGACCACGGCATCGTGGCGGGAGATCAGCGCGAACACGGCGAGGATGGTCGTTACCGTCATCACCACCAGCGCCAGCGCGGCGATCGCGGTCATGCGCCGGGTGCGCCGGCGCAGCTCGCGCTGCTTGAGCGCGTCGAAACCGGCATCGAGCATGCCTGCAATCAACTTCAATTTCGCGTTGTTCTTGCCGTCCTTGCCTGCGCGGGCATCGGCAGCGACCGGTTCGGCGCGTTCAATGGTCGGTTGGCCATCGGCATCGAGCTGGTAGCACAGCGCCGGGGCGAAGCATTCTTCGGCTTCGCGGCCGGGCAGGTCGCTGGCATTCGGTTCGCCGTCGACGATCAGGCAGAAAATGCGCTCGCTGCGGCCCAGCCGCTTGTATGCCAGCACCTCCTCGTTGACCCAGTGCGAAGTGGCTGAGTTCGGCGAGCAGATCACAACAAGGTTGGCCGACTGAGCCAGCGCCGCATTGACCTCGCGGCCGAGATCGTGGGCGCTGGCCAGTTCGTCGCGGTCGCGGAAGATCGGAGTCAGGCGCCTGGGGATGACTCCGGCAGTGGTGGCTTGGCCGACCAGCCGTTTCGGGATCGCATACGTTTCCAGCGCCTTGTGCAGCCAGTCGGCCCAGGCCTTGTCCTGGTGGCTGTAGCTGATGAAAGCGCGATAGTGGAACCCTGCAGCAGCCATACTCTGCGGCATGACAAGAGGCACTCCCGTGCCGGGTCACGCATTCCCTTGCCGGGACCTTCCCTCCACCAACCCCGTTGCTGGCGACGTCACGGAAGCCGTGACTCGCCACCACCTCCGTAAACGATAGCACCAAAAGTGTGATGCAAATCACACTTTTGCTCCGTTCTGGGGAGGGCTGTTCCTGGTCGGGCCTGCTGCTCGTGCGTCCGTGCTGCCAGCAGGCACGTACAACATCAGGCAGGCAAACCGCCTGGCAATGAACGAGTTGCCCATGAATGTTCTCCGCTCCACGACGACGCTGCTGGTGTGGTCGATGTTGGCCGCCAGCGCCTTCGCCGGCTCGATGCCGATGCGCAATACGAAGGGATTCCTGATCGACCCGGCTGGCCGCACGCTTTACAGCTACGACCCTGATGGAACCGCCGGTGTCAGTCGATGTGAAGGGCCCTGCGCCGCGGTGTGGCCACCGTATGTGGTCGATCCGGGTACCCAACCGGCTGGCGACTATGGCGTGGCGCTGCGGGCTGGCGGTGCGCGGCAATGGGTTTATCGGGGACGCCCGCTGTACCTGTTTGCCGGCGATGCCAAGCCGGGCGATCACGACGGCGACGGGGTCAATGGCACATGGCACATGGTGCATTGAATGGCCATGCAGCCATCGTGCATCCGCATGGCAGCCGGCTCCGTATATCCAGCATCTGCGCAAAACGTGCAGTACCAGAGGGAGTATCCATGAACATCCATCCAAAGAATCGCACGGCGTGGTTGGTCGGGCTGGCCTTGAGTGGCGCGTTGCTGTCATCCGTGGCCATGGCGGCAGATGGCAGCGGTGCGCCGGACAACGTCGGACCCAAGGTCAGCAACAAGCTGTTGCTCACCGGCGGCGTGACCCAGCTGGAAGGTTCCGCCGGCGGCGGCCTGACTCCATGGGCGGTGATCGGCGGCTACGGCACGGGTGACGAGATCGGCGCCAATGCGTTCTACACCCGTGTGAACCTGCCCGACTACCACCTGGACGAAGCCGGCGCGATGGTCGGCTTGTACAACCGGGTGGAAATCTCGTTTGCGCAGCAGCGGTTCAATACCGAACAGGTGGGTGCGGCGCTGGGCCTGGGTCGAGGGTTTACCTTTCGTCAGAACGTTGTCGGGGTGAAGGTTCGCCTGTTCGGCGATGTGGTGCTCGATCAGGACAGCTGGCTGCCGCAGGTGTCGGTCGGCTTGCAACACAAGAAGAACAACCAGGCCGGGGTGCTGAACTTCATTGGCGCCAGGTCGGACGAAGGTACCGACTACTACGTCAATGCCACCAAGCTGTTCCTCAGCCAGAGTCTGCTGGTCAACGCCACCCTGCGCTACACCAAGGCCAACCAGATCGGCATCCTCGGTTTCGGTGGTGATCGCAACAACGCCTACAAGCCGGAATTCGAAGGTTCGGTGGCCTACCTGCTCAGTCGTCACTGGGCGGTCGGCGCGGAGTATCGGCAGAAGCCGAACAATCTCGGCATCGCCAGGGAAGACGACTGGTATGACGCCTTCGTCGCCTGGGCGCCGAACAAGCATGTCTCGCTGACGCTGGCCTACGCCGACCTCGGCAACATCGTCATCAAGGACAACCAGCGTGGCGTGTACGCCTCGGTGCAAGTCGGATTCTGATCGCCATTTCACCCATTCCAGGAGCACGCTCATGTTCAAGTATTCCCTGCACGCCGCCGCGTTTGTCACGGCCATCCTGCTTGCACCCTGTGCATTCGCGCAGCAATCCGCGCCGATGCCGCAGCAATCCGCGGCGATGGCCGCCAGCGCACCGCGCGACCCGTCGCTCAAGCCGGTATTCGAGGAGTTCGGCGGCAAGCCCGGCCTGGTCACGCTGATGAACGACTTCATGGACAACCTGATGGCGGACCCGCGCACGCATTCGTACTTCGTCGACACCGATCGCACGCATATCAAGGCCGAGCTGGTCGATCAGTTCTGCGTGATCCTGGATGGCCCGTGCACGTATACCGGCAAGGACATGGTCAAGGTGCATCGCGCGCTTGGCATCAATCGCGCCGCGTTCAACGCGCTGGTCGAGGACCTGCAGACCGCGATGGACAAGAACCACGTGCCGTTCCGTGCGCAGAACAAGTTGCTGGCCAAGCTGGCGCCTATGCATACGGCGGTGATCACCAGGTAGTGATTCGGGCGCGACGGCTTCCTGCAAGCGCGCCGCGCCCGTTCTTCGTTGTGAAGACCATTGATCGAATGACCTCAGGGGGTCACATGTCCACTTATCGCCTCTGCCTGTTGGGCGCGCTGTTGTCGCTGGGCGCATGCAGCACCATGCCACCGCGAACGAGCGCACCGACATCCAGGCCGGCCGTCGTGCCAGCACCAGTACCAGCACGAGCACGAGCACCAGCACCAGCACCAGCACCAGCACCAGCACCAGCACCAGCACCAGCACCAGCACCAATGGTGCCACCGCCAGCGGTTGTCGTTGCAGCAGCCTCGGCAGTGGCGCCGCCACACGTTCCGGTGGTCGTGCCCATGACGATGTCGCACCACAGGGCTTCGACCATCGCCGCCGCACCGAAACGTGACGACACCAAAGTGACTGCCCAGGCTGCCGCATCGACGCTGGATCTCAGCGGACATGTCGAGCTGGTTGGTGGGCGCGGCCAGCAGGTGGTGGCAGGCGAGCAGGTCGATACGCTGGTGTATTTCGTGCCCGGCGCCGGCGCGGCACACGCCAAGCCGGGCCACTACACCATCTATACGCATAACCGCGATTTCAGCCCCGAGGCGATGGCGCTGCCCGAGGGCAGCACGGTGACCTTCGTGAACCTGGATGACGTGCGCCACAACGTGTTTTCGGTGACACCGGGGTCGAGTTTCGATCTGGGTTATCAGGCTGCGGGCGAAAAAGCCGATCACGTATTCAGCCACGCCGGCATCGTGCTGGTCAGTTGTCATGTGCATCGCTCGATGGAGCTGGATCTGCTGGTGGTGCCGACGCCTTACTTCGCCAAGGTGGCTGCCGACGGCAGCTTCACCCTGCATGGATTGCCGGCCGGTGCAGGCACGCTGCACTTCTGGAATCCGCGTGCGCAACCACTGAGCAAGCAGGTGAGCTTGCCCATGACGGGTGCCGCCAATGGCAGGTTGGTGGCGACCAAGCCGCGCATGGTCACCGAATTGAATGCGGGAGCCCGGCGGTGAAACCGGCCACGCGGTTCCTCTTGTCGGGCCTCGTGCTGGTACTGCTGCTGACGCTGATTGCCGCTGCCGGCACGCTGTGGCAGCTTGGTCGTGCCGCACAGACGCGATCGCTGCAGCAACTGCAGGTGAGCTCGACGGTAGAGCGCGATCTGCAGGCCAATCGCCTGATCGAGCTGCAGCTTCGTGCCGACGTGCTGGCGCAGGACCCGGCCTTCGTCGATTACGTGGCGCAGTCGTTGATCCCCAATCCGCAGCTGGGCGGCGCGGTCGACAGTGCGTCGATCAGCGACTTGCTGAAGGAGCGTCGTCGTGGCTACGACATCGCGATGGTGCTCGACCCGCAAGGCAAGCCGGTCGCCAGCTCCGGCATCCTGCTGAAGGATCACCGCAGCATCCAGCAAGACCCGCTGGTCACCGCGACCATGGGTCAGCTGAAGCCGCAACAGGGGTTGTGGGTGGATCACGGGCAACTGCTCTGGGTGTCGGTCAATCCGCTGCTGCGCGGCGGCAGCCTGCAAGGTGTCCTGCTGGTGGCCAGCCATGTCGATGATGCCTTTGCGATTGCCATTGGCAGGATCGCCCGCAACGATATCGTGCTGCTGATGCAGCCGGCACCCGGCGCTGATCCGGCACCTTCGACCAACCCCGATCGCTGGGTCATGCAGGCCCTGGCAGCGCGACTGCCGCAGGTGCTTGGCACGACTGAGGCAGCGGGCGAGCCGATGGTGTTGAGCGATGCCCAACACGACACCACGGTATGGGTGACGCCGTTGCAGACCTCGGGCGGCGCCGCGGCGATGGTCGCGATCGGGCCGTATGACGGCGAGCTGAAGGCGCTGCTCAATCGCAAGACTCTGTCGATGCTGGCCGGGCTGGCTGGCCTGGGCCTGTGCTTCATGCTGCTGGTATGGCTGCAATGGTGGCGAACCTGGCGACCGCTGCAGCGGATGCTCGGAGTGATCGAACTGGCGAGTCACGGCGACCACAACCTGACCATCCGCATGGATGGCAGCTCGATCGTCAGGCGCCTGCGCGATGGCATCAACCGGCTGTTGCACCGCGCGGACTGATTCGACCCGCGGCTGTGCCGATCAGGTTGCCGCCGCCGCGGGCTTCAAGGTCAGCGTGTAACGGGTCGCGCCCGGCAGCAGTGGCGTGGGTCGACCATGAACCCAATCCTCATGGCCGGCACCGAAGAACGGCGACAGCGGGTGGTCGCTCTGGCCGCCGGGCATTTCCAGCACGCCTTGTGCCTCGTGTCCGGGCGACACGTCCATGCGTTCGGACGCGCCGAAGCCGGGTGCAGCGACGCGCGGCATGTTGTTGTCACCCGGCAGTGGCTGATCGGGCATGTCGATATATTGTGCCAACCACGGTGGCAGCGCCGGTGATAGCGCATGGTTGATCGCGCTGCGGTTGCGCTCGCCCCAGCTGCGTGCGGCCAGTCCTCCGGGTTGCCGGCCGAGTTCGTCCACCACCTTCTTGGCAGCCGCGGTGAGCAAGCTGTGCCAGTCGGGATATTTCGGATCGAGCAAAGACATCGGTTGCCGGCGAACCAGCATCCATACCGCGGCTTCGGCACTGTTCTGGCCGGGCCAGCTGAAGTCCGGATAGCGTTGCTGCACGCGTGCGGCGAAAGGAGCCAGCACGTCTTCGGTGACCTGGCTGCGGAAGGCGCGAACCAGCCGGTAGTCGACGCTGTCGATCGCCGCGCGGCGTTGCCAGTGCGCGGTGAGCTGGCGCAGCTGTTGCAGCGACGGGTCCTTGCTGTGAGCAAGGGTCTCCTGCAGCAGGCGTTGCCAGTGGGTAAGGAAGACTGCGCGATCATCGAGCTGCACGTCGAGCATGTTGCCGGTGCTGAAACGGGCATGCGCGTGCAGGTCGTTGCGAATCTGTTGTGCACGAGCGCCGAGGTCGTGTCCGCCATTGCCGAGCAAGGCCAATGCCGCGCCACCGACGGTGCGGTTGTTCGCCGTCCACAGACGCGGATCGGCCGGCTGCTCAATGCGTGGCCATTGTGCCGGCGTCGCCCAGCCTTGCCAGCCGCTGCCAGCGCTCGACCAATCCGAGGGCAGCAGTGGATTGATGCCCGCGCGCAGCGGAATGCTGTTGCCGGCGATGCTCCAGCCAATCTGGCCGGCACTGTCGGCGACCAGCAGGTTCTGCGGCGGCATGCCCAGCTGCGGCGCGAGAGCAAGTGCCGCAGCCACATCGGGCGCCTGTTCCAGTCGCATCAGCTCGACGTTGTAAGCACGTGGCTGTTGGGCGATCCACGCCAGCGCCAGCGGCGTGCCGTCAGCATCCTTGCCCATGATCGGGCCCCAGCGGGTGTCCTCGACTTTCAGGATGGTGTCCGGCTGGCCCTTGACCTGGATGTGCTCATCATGGGTTTCGATCTTCGCCCAGCCCTCGGGAACCTTGTAGCGGGCGGGATCGGCCGGGTCGCGCTGCACGCGCACCCAGTCCAGCCAGTCGCCATAACTGTTGGTGAAGCCCCAGGCGATCTGGCCGTTGGAGCCGATGATCATCGCCGGCGTGCCGGGCAGGCTCACGCCGTTGACGTCGCGTTCGCCGTGCGGCGCAGTGGCGTCGGGGTAGCGCAGACGCGTGCGGAACCAGATATTCGGCGTGCCCAGACCCAGGTGCATGTCGTTGGCAAGCATCGCCGCGCCAGTGTCGGTGAGTGCGCCACCCACGGCGAAACTGTTGCTGCCCGGCCGCGGCGCGTCGAGTGCGGGGGCAAGTGCCGCAGTGAGATTGTGGGCAATTTCGGCGGGTTTGCTCTTGCGCAGGTCGAAGACATCGGCAGTCGGGATCACCGGCGAACGAGAAAGTGCGCCGGTCAGCGGCGCTTCCCAGTCGGGGTCGGGAGCAAGCAGCAAATCGGTCACGGCATCGGGCAGCACGGCTCGCATCTGTGCGATGCGCAGTTCGCGCTCGTTGCGGCCATCACTGTTGAGATCCAGATACATGGTGGCGATCACCAGTGCGCTGTCCTCCGAACGCCATGGCTGCGGCTTGCTGCCCAGCAGCAGGTATTCCCACGGCCGCACACGCAAGTCCGCGAGGCCGGCGTTGACACCGTCACGATAGCGATCCAGTTCATGCTTCTGTTCGGGGGGCATCTGCGCATACGCGGCTTCGGCCACCGCACGCAGGCGATGCCGGCGATGGTCGAGGTCGACTTTCAAGGCCGCCGGACCGACCAGGGCTGACAGTTCGCCGGCGCTCATGTGGCGCATCAGGTCCATTTCGAAGAAGCGTTCCTGCGCGTGCACGTAACCCAGTGCGTAGCTGATGTCGCTGCGGTTCTTGCCGTCGATCGTGACCGTGCCAAGCGCGTCACGGTGGATGCTGACGCTGGCACTCAGGCCGGGCAACGTGCGTGTGCCATCGAGTACCGCGCGACTGCCCGCGAGCAGCCACCACGCGGCCAGGAAGGCGACCAGCAGCAACGCCGACAGGGTCAACAGAAAGGCGCGCAGAATGCGCCAGCGGCGGGTCGTCATGGCGGGTCGCCTTGCGTATCGGTTGAGCTCAGGGTTTGGAAAAGACGGCGAAGATGCCGGCATACGGTTTCACCATCAGTGCCGGCGCGCCCGAGTAGCCCTCGCCGTCGACGTACAGTTGCGAGATGCTGCCATCGAGGTACAGCGCATCGCGGCAGCCCAGCTTGTCGCGAAACAGACGGCCAAACGTGTGGAAGTTCACTGGCCCCTCGCTGACTGCGAAGATCACGTCGGTCGGCGTCTTCGCACATACGCCGCTGCGCCACTTGAGGCTGGATGAATCGTCCACGAACTGCGGGTTGAGCTTGCCGTCGATCAGCAGCATGGGGCCGGACTGGGTGGCAAGCCTGGCCTGCTTGCCATCGGCCTTGAACGCCGCGCTGGTGCGCACCGCGGCATGGCCGTCGGGATAGATCGCGAATACGCCATTCGGCAGCAGCGAAAAATTGCCCGCGGCGGGGTTGCCGTGGGCGAGGTTCAACGGCACCACGGTCTTGCCCTTTTCCACGTACAGGCCGAGTGGGGCGAACTTGTGGTCGTAGATGCCGGCGTTGGCGGCAAACAGCAGTCGCCGGCTGTGCGCCTCGCCCCATTGGCGCAGGCTTTCAATACTGCCGAATGCCTGGCCGCCCTGCGGGTCGCGCCAGTACAGGCCGAGTTGCTCGTGCTTCAAATCCAGGTGAACGACGCGGTAATTCTGGCCCTCGAACGCGACCTCGCTACTGTCCAGCGCCTGCGCCTTGCCGGCACAGCCGATCACGCCGGCCAGCATGGCAAGCATCAGCAGCCAGTGCAGCAAGTGGCGATGAACAGGGCGGGTGGTTGGGGGTGGAGCAGACAAGTGCATATGCCGATGGTCGCTGCCCAGCCGCGCCGAAGCAAGCCCGGAGTGCCGACTTGCAGGATCATGGGGCGGCGATGCCTCGCTACGGCTAAACTGGCATCTTTGCCGCGAACCCACGATGCCGTACACGCCGATTGTTGCCACGTTGGGCTATGTCCTGTCGCCGGATCGACAGCAGGTGCTGATGATCCATCGCAACGCGCGCTCCGATGATCAGCATCTGGGCAAGTACAACGGCCTGGGCGGCAAGATGGAGCCGGGCGAGGATATCGCCACCTGCATGCAACGGGAGATCATGGAGGAGGCCGGCATTCGCTGCGAGTCGATGCGGCTGCGCGGCACGCTCAACTGGCCCGGCTTCGGCAAGCAAGGCGAGGACTGGCTCGGTTTCATCTTCGTGATTGACGCCTATGCCGGCACGCCACTGGAATCCAATCCCGAAGGCACCCTGGAATGGGTGGCATTGAACCGGCTGATGGAGTTGCCGATGTGGGAAGGCGACCGCCATTTTCTGCCACTGGTGTTCGATACCGATCCGCGACCATTTCACGGGGTGATGCCATACAAGGACGGCCGCATGCAGTCGTGGTCGTATACGCGGTTGTAACCGCTTTTGCTGGAGCGGCTTCAACCGCGATGCCCTGTTTCCGGCATCGGGGCAGGAACATCGCGGCTGAAGCCGCTCCAGCAGGGATCTGGCGGTCAGGGCACGTCAGCCAGCCACGCATCACTGTTGAACTTGCCTTGTGCCAGCGTTTCGGCCTGCGCCAGTTCGTCGCTGCGCAGATTGTCGTCGGTCAGTCCGTGCAGGCGGCGGAAGGTGGCGATCATCCGCTCGATGACTGCTTCGCGAGGCAGGCCGGTCTGGCTGCGTAGCGGGTCGACCCGCTTGGCTGCGCTCTGGGTACCCTTGTCGGACAACTTCTCGCGGCCGATGCGCAGTACCTGCAGCATTTTTTCCGCATCAATGTCATACGCCATCGTCACGTGGTGCAACACCGCGCCACCGCGGTGCGCCTGGGCCGCACCGGCGATCTTGCCGCCTTCGGAGGTGATGTCGTTGAGCGGCTGGTACCAGGCCTTGATGCCCAGTTCGGCCAGCGCTTCGATCACCCAGGAATCCATCAGCGCGTAGGCTTGCTGGAACGACAGTCCCTTGATCAAGGTCAGCGGAGCGTAGATCGAATAGGTAATCGTGTTGCCCGGTTCGATGAACATCGCGCCGCCGCCAGAGACGCGACGAACCACTTCGATGCCGTGGCGTTTTGCCGCTTCGCCATCCACCTCGTTGCGCAGCGACTGGAAGCGTCCGATCACCACCGCCGGTGCAGCCCATTCCCAGATGCGCAGGGTCGGCGGCCGACGGCCGGCGCCGACGTCGTGGGTCAGCACGTCGTCCAGCGCCATGTGCAGGGCAGGTGATTGGGGTGTGGTGTGGATCAGCTGCCAGTCGTGGTCACGCCAGTCGGTGCGCATCATGCGGCGGATTCCCTGTTCAGCGCCCGGCATACGGCGACCGCGATCGCCTCCGGTGAAATGCCGTACATCATCACGTCCGGTGCCAGTGCCGTGCGTACCACCATGGCGAGCGAGGTTTCATCGGCGTGCCCGGACTGCCCTTCCAGCGCCCGGTTGATCGTGACCAGTGCCTCGTCGGGTTCGAGGAAAAAGTCGCCGCTCAGCCGCACATCGGCGAGCCGGCCGTTGCGCAGGTCGAGGTCGATCACCACCAGTTTGCCGCCGGGCATCTTGTACTCACCATGCATGCGCTTGTCCCGGATGTCCTCAAAGCCTGAAGACATAGTGTGCCTCGTGACTCCGGCAATGCCAAAGGCGACGATGCCCTGGCTTTTGCCATAGCCGTCAAGGTCATGGCGTGGTGCGCGGCGCGGCTGCACAACAGGGCGTGCCCTCGCGTCGTGAATCCGTGTTCACGTCGCCCCGGCTGCATCGGATGCAGGCATGTCGGGTACTGCAGGTATGTCGCCACCTTGGCCTTTGCATCAAGGGCGGCACCGATGTCACGAGTGCGCAAAGAAGCCGTGTTCCCATTCCTCGCCTGCCCATGCCGGCGTCCGCGCTGGTCTTGACGCCGTTCCGGCGGGCTGCGGCACAAGGGGGAGAAAATTTTTGCACGAAACATTCTAAATGTGTTGCATTTTGGAATGTTTGTTCGTATTCTCGGGCTGCCAACACTTCGCCGCGGGGGCGTAGTCGAGGGTGGCACACGTCTTCAGGGGTAGATGAACCATGCACACTTTTCGTCGAAATGCGTTGCAGGCAGCACTGTTGTTGAGTGGCTATCTACTGGCTACACCGGGGGTTGCATTGGGACAGGATGCGAGCTCGCCGTCGACCTCGGCCGGCCCTGATGTGTCGACGGGCCAGGCTGACAACGCGCCCGCGACCAAGCCGGTCAAGAACCTGGATGCAATCCAGGTCACCGGCAATACCGTCAACAAGCTTGCGCCCAGCGCTCCGCCACTGGAGGCGGCGCAGCCGACCTCGGTGATCGACGAGCGTTTCATCCGTGATGCCTTGCGCATGGATTCCAGCTACGACGACATCGTCAAGTATTCACCCAGTATCACGGTCACCTCGCCGGAGGGCCCTGGCCTTGGCAAGAACGAAGGCATCAGCCTGCGTGGTTTTCAGGATGGCCAGTTCAACGTCACCTTCGACGGCATTCCGTTCGGCAACGCCGCCGACCTGCATCACACGACGTCTGCCTATTTCAGCAACCACGTGCTGGGCCAGGCCCAGATCGACCGCGGTCCCGGCGGTGGTGCAACCATTGGCAACGCCACGTTCGGCGGCACGATCGCGCTGCGTTCACGCAACCCTGACGACACGCCGGGAGTCACGCCTTATGCGACGCTGGGAAGCTGGGATTACCACGCAGTCGGTGTTGCCGTGGACGGCAAGATCGGCGCCAGCACCAGTGCTTTCGCCGATGTCTCCCGGCAATCCAGCGAAACGTACCTGAAAGGTACCGATGACCGGCGCGAACACATTTTCCTGAAGACGGTCACCAAGATCGGCGAGACCAGTTCGCTGACTTTTGTCACCGGTTACAACCAGCAGCACCAGAATACGGTGCAGGGTCAGACCAAGGCTCAGGTCATCCAGTATGGTCCGCGCTTCGGGCTTGGCAATGACCCGTCGGTCCAGAACTACAAGGGCTACAACAACGCCGCCTACTATTCCACCTTCAACTATCTTGGATTGAGTACAAGCCTCGGTGAGTGGGACATTGACAACAAGGTGTACTACGTCAGCTTCACCCATTTCGCGAACAAGGCCAAAGATGCGAGCGACACCGACCCGACGCACAATGGCGTGACGTTCTATGATGCCGATGGGAAGAAGGCAGGCAAGGCGCCGGACGATGTCAGTGGCAAACTGTCCGATTCCAACTACCACGCCATCGGCGATACATTTCGCCTGCAGCGCAGCCTTGGGCCGGGCCTGTTCAAGACCGGCTTCTGGGTCGAACGTGATCTCGGTGGCCAGTACTCGTACGCGATGGATTTGACCACGGGCCAGAAGTCCGGCACCAAGACCGGTTCCGTCTACAACTACCGGTATCGCGAAACCGACGATACCGTTCAACCGTACGTGCAATACGACTGGTCGATCAACGACAAGTTCACGCTCAGCCCCGGTCTGCGCTATTCGCAGGTGACCCGACATCTGAATGCCGCGATGAACAAGCTGGACTCGGAGCCGCTGTATACCCAGGCCAAGTATTCCGCGACCCTGCCCTCGCTGACCTTGCATGAGTGGATCAGTGACAAGTGGACGGCCTACGCGCAGGTTGCAAAAGGCTTTCTGGCGCCGCCGATCGATGTGATCGAAACCGTGGGATCGAAGAACCTGGATCCCGAGACCACGACCAATTACCAGATCGGCACGGCGTACGCCTCATCCAAGCTCACGTTCGGTGCTGACCTCTACTACATCAACTTTTCGAACCTGTTGACGGAAACAGAGGTCAGTACCGACCTTGGCAACGAGGACACCTACATCAATGGCGGCGGCGCAATCTACCGTGGTGCCGAGTTCGAGGCTACCTTCGCTCTCACGGATGCCTGGAGCCTTTACGGCAACGCCAGCTACAACGAGGCGACCTACAAGAACACCAGCGTGCAGCTTGCCGGAACGCCGAAGATCACCGGAGCGCTCGGACTGCTCTACGGCGGCGATCATGGATTCTATGGCTCGCTGATGAGCAAATTCACCGGCAAGCAGTATGGTGTGGACAATGTCACCGACGACGATGGCAACAGCGTCTTCGGCAACGATGAGCGGCTGGCCGGCTTCCTCACCGTGGATGCCACCATAGGCTATCGAAGCCCGCATGGCGGGTTCACCGGCAAGGGCTATTCGATCAGCGCGAACATCAACAATCTGTTCAATGTGCACAAACTGTCGGAGTTCGCGGGCACGCAGAAGGAGAGTGGCGATGCCATGTATTTCGGCCTGCCTGGTCGTGGCGTGTTCATCGACCTGTCGATGAAGCTGTGATCTGACGTATTCGCGGTACCTGCAACATCGACAGCATGTCATTGAGCCAGGGTGTTCAATGCCGATCCGGTCGTCGTTGCAAGGTGCGGCACTCCAGATACCGTCCCCACGGAGTCAGGCGGTGGTCCTGCGGGATCACCGCCATTTTTTACCAGGCTCGAATCCGGGCGGTGATCGTGCAAGCTGCAGTTTGCTGCCCGTTGCAGATGACCGGTGTACGCGGGCGCGGTCATTACCATCTACCGGCGATACCGATCACCAAGAGGTACGATCATGCAAATGAAGAAGCCATTGTTCGTTCCGGCACTGTGTGCCAGCGCTTTCATGCTGACGGGTCTGGCTGCGTGTTCGCAACAGCCACAGGCGACGCCGGCTGTGCCAGCCTCCACCACAACGATGCCGGCGACATCTGCGGGTGCCGGCAAGTTGCGGCTCGAACGGGTGGTGATGCTGATGCGTCACGGGGTCAGGTCGCCGACCAAGGCACAGGTTTCCCCGCCGGGCACCAATGATCAGCCGTGGCCACAATGGTCGGTCGATCCAGGCATGCTGACCCGGCACGGTGCCGACGCGGCGCGTCTGCTGGGCGGCTGGGATCGAACAAACTGGATGGCGCGCGGGTTGTTTTCCGGAAACGGCTGTCCTGCGGCAGGCGATGTGACCGTCGCCGCCAGTTCCACACCGCGCACTCAGGTGACTGCGCATGCGTGGATCGAAGGCTTTGCACCGGCTTGCCAGATCATCGCAAGCTTCCCTGCCAGCAAGAAAGACGATGTGGAGTTCCATCCATTCGATGCGGGGTCGATGTCGATTGATCCTGGCAAGGCACTGCAGGCCGAGCAGGCGATGGCGCCGCCGGGCGGTCTGGCTGCCGATGTCAGCGATCATGCCTCGCTGTTCGCGTTGCTCAATCATGCGATGGGCTGCGAACCGAAGTCGGCGTGCGACATTTCTCAAATGTCGTCTGCGCTGGTGCGAAGCGATGATGGTCCGGCGAAAGTGGGCAAGGCGTTCGGGATACCTTCCACCATCAGTGAGTCCATCATGCTGGAATACACCGAGGGCATGCCGATGAAGGATGTGGCATGGGGCCGCCTTGATCAGAAGCAGATCGAGACCCTGCTGCAATTCCATCCGATCAAGTTCCATTACGAGGCTCGTGCCCCGTATGTGGCGGCAATCGCTGCCTCGCCGCTGGCTTCGCGCATGCTCAAGGCAGTCGGGAGCGGCCCGAAGTTGACCATGCTGGTGGGTCACGACACCAACATCGCCGATCTTGCCGGCATGCTTGACCTGCATTGGCAGGTGCCGAGCTTCCCGCGTGATGATCCGCCACCGGGTGGTGCGATCGGTTTCGAGGTGCTGGCCGATGCGTCGGGCAAGCAATTCGTGCATGCGTTCTATCGGTCGCAGACCATGGACCAGATACGAAATCTGGACAAGCTCGACGCGAAAAACCCGGCCTCCTACAGCTACCTGACGATTCCTGGCTGTGCGGAGATTTGCCCGATGGCGGACTTCGAGCGGATCGTCAGCGCGAAGCTGGTCAAGCCGGAAGCTGCGCCGGCCGCACACTGACGGCTGCATCGACAACACCGAAAACGGCGGGCCTGGCCCGCCGTTTTCGTGTCTGCCAAAACGTCCCTGATCGGTCAGAGCTTGACCGGTGCTCCCGTCTTCACAGACTCGGCAGCGGCCTCGGCCAGGGCCAGCGCGGCAACCCCGTCGGCGTAGCCGACCGCAGCACGCGTGCCGTCCAGCATGTCGGCGAAGTGATCCATCTCGCGGCGGTAGGCTTCGGCGTAGCGGTCGAGGAAGAAGTTCTGCAGCCGGTCGCAGGCGATGCCGTTCTCGCTCCACACTTGGGTGGTGCTCTCCAGCACGTTGTCGGCGCGCACCATGCCGGCGGAAGCGAATGCCTCGATGCGCTGATCGTAACCGTAGCCGCTGCGACGGGTGTTGGAGATCACGCACAGCTTGCCGGAGGCGGTTTTCAGCACGGTGCGTGCGGTATCCACGTCGCCGAGCTTGCCGATCTCCGGATCGACCAGGCAGCTGCCGGTGGCATAGACCTGCACGGGCTCCTCGCCGAGCAGCCAGCGTGCCATGTCGAAATCGTGGATGGCCATGTCCTTGAACAGGCCGCCGGAGACGGCGACGTAGGATGGTGGTGGCGGCGCGGGGTCGTTCGAGGTGATCTGCAGGCTTTCGATGCCGCCGATGCTGCCGCTGTCCAGACGTGCCTTCAATGCCTGGAAATTCGGATCGAAGCGGCGATTGAAGGCGAGCAGCAGGTTGGCGCCGGAAAGTTTTGCCGACGCACTGCGGGCGCGCTGCAGATCCTGATCGATCGGCTTTTCGCAGAAGATCGCCTTGCCGGCGGCGGCTGCGCGCAGGCTGTAATCCAGGTGGGTGTCGGTGGAGCTGGCGATGATCACGCCGTGGATCGACGGATCGGCCAGCGCGGCATCGAGCGTGAGTACGCGGCTGTTCCACTCGGCGGCCAGTGCCTGTGCCGAGGCATCGATGGCATCGACCACGCCAGCCAGTTCGATGCGCGGATGCAGTGCGGCGTTGCGGGCATGGATGCGGCCGATACGACCGGCACCGATTAATGCGACTTTGTGCATGATCGTGTCTCGTTCAGAGTTTGAAAGTCTGCTCGTGCTGCGCGGACCACGCGCAGGCCTCGGCCAGAACCAGGGCAGCGACGCCGTCGGCGTAACCGGTTTTTGGTGCCGCGCGGCCATGCACGACCTCGGCAAAATGGTCGATCTGCGCGCGATAGGCTTCGCGATAGCGCTCGGCAAAGCCGGGCAGGATCGGCGCACCGCTGCTGCCGGTGTCGGTCAGTGCGTGCACGGTGTCGCGGGCCACATTGCCGGCGCAGATCATTCCCTTCGAGCCGAACGCCTCGATGCGCTGGTCGTAGCCGTAACCGCTGCGCCGCGTGTTGGATATGACGCACAGGCGGCCGCTGGCGGTTTTCAGCACGCAGCGGGCGGTGTCGACATCGCCCTGGCGGCCGATCTCCGGATCGACCAGGCAACTGGCGCTGGCGTAGACCTCGACCGGATCCTCGCCCATCAGCCAGCGCGCCATGTCGAGGTCGTGGATGGTGAAATCCTTGAACAGGCCACCGCTGGTCGGGATGAAACCCGGTGGCGGTGCCGCCGGATCGTGGTTGACCAGATGCAGCGATTCCAGTTGACCCACGGCGCCCGCATCCAGTTGCTGCTTGAGGCGCGTGAATTGCGGATCGAAGCGGCGATTGAAGCCGAGCAGGAAGCGCGCGCCGTCGAAACGCGATTGCGCGGCGCGCACTTTTTCCAGATCGAGATCGATCGGTTTTTCGCAGAACACCGCCTTGCCGGCGCCCACTGCCTGCAGGGCGTGTGCCAGGTGCTGGTCGGTTGTGCTGCAGATCAGCACGCCGCCGATCAAGGGATCGGCCAGTGCCTGTTCCAGCGTGGTCATCGTGGCGCCGTGAGCCGCGGCAAAGTTGCCTGCCTCAGGGCGTGGATCGACCACGTACTTCAGGTGCAGGCCGGGATGGCGTGCGGCATTGGGTCCGTGCACCTGGCCCATCCGGCCGGCGCCAATCAAGACAACGTCGATTCTGTCCAAGAGTAGACTCTCCGGGGTGTGCTGCCGCAGGTCCTGCAACGGTCGTTGCAGAGAAATGGAACTTATATTCTGTTTTCTAGTGTAATAGAATTTTCGCCAAGTTACTCCCTATTTCATCTGATGCCATGGATCTGCAAGCAGGTCATGGCGAACCCGAAGGAAAGCCTCATGGTTGAAATGGACGTGCCGCCCACCAGTGCGGACGAACTGCGCTCCGCCATCCTCGACCGCTACGAGTCCCTCAGCAAACGATTGCAGCAGATCGCCCGCTACGTGCTGGACGAACCCAGTGCGGTGGCGCTGGAGACGCTGGCGGTGCTGGCCGAGCGT
The DNA here is from genome assembly GCA_035564915.1 of Rhodanobacter sp. Taxonomy (GTDB): domain Bacteria; phylum Pseudomonadota; class Gammaproteobacteria; order Xanthomonadales; family Rhodanobacteraceae; genus Rhodanobacter. The sequence goes on along the minus strand of DATMTH010000172.1, from coordinate 43,648 downwards.
TGCAGCGTGCAGCCGTCGGCGATCGTGCGGTTTGCCAAGTCGTTCGGTTTCGACGGGGCCAGCCAGATGCAACGGCTGTTCCGTGACGGACTGCTGTCGGGCAACGCCGCCCTGGGTTACGGCGAGCGTGTGCGCCAGTTCAGCCAGGATGTGGACGGCAAGTCGGTCGGCGACCCCGTGCAGGTGCTGGCCGAATTTGTCGAGGGCAACGTGCTGGCGCTGCACAACCTCGCCGATGCCGTGGGACAGAAGAACCTGGCGGCGGCGGTGAAGTTGATCGAGGAGGCCGATACCGTCTACGTGGCCGGTTTCCGGCGCTCGTTTCCGGTGGCCGCCTATCTGGCCTATTCGCTGCACCAGGTCGACAAGAAGACCGTGTTCATCGACAGCATCGGTGGCATGACCCGGCAGCAGATTCACGCGATCACCCGCCGTGACCTGCTGATCGCGGTGAGCTATCACCCGTATGCCGAAGAGGCCGTGCAGATGATCGATGCGGCCACCGGGAATCACTGCAAGGTGTTGTCGATCAGCGACAGCCTGGTCAGTCCGGTGGCGAAGCCGGCCACGCTCGTGTTGCAGGTGCGCGAGGCGGAGATCCGCAAGTTCCGCTCCTTGTCCGCATCGATGTGCCTGGCTCAGGCGCTGGTCATTTCGTACGCGTTCGCCAGCAGTTCGCCCAAGCGCAACAGCTCGAGGCTGCCGACGCGCAAGTCCGCAAAAAAATGAAACGTATGTTGCTTTTAAGAAAAAAATAGAATATATATTACGTGCATTCGGCGCGATGGGTGTCGGGTACCCGCGAGAGACGCACATTATGGAAGGGGCGGAACGTCAGCTTGACCTGATAACCATCGGACGATCCTGCATCGACCTGTATGGCGAGCAGACCGGAGGTCGGCTCGAAGACATGATGTCGTTCGCCAAGTACATTGGCGGCAGTCCGACCAATACCGCCATCGGTGCAGCCCGGTTGGGGCTGCGCAGTGGCCTGGTCAGTCGGGTGGGCGCCGATCATTTCGGCCGTTTCATTCGCGAACAATTGCTGCGCGAGGGTGTTGCGGTCGAGGGACTGGTCACCGATCGCGAGCGGCTGACCGCGCTGGTTTTCCTGGGTATCCGCGATCCGGACACGTTCCCGCTGATCTTCTATCGCGAGAACTGCGCCGACATGGCGCTCACGGTTTCCGATATCGACATGGGATTCGTGCAGTCCGCGCGAGCCGTGCTGATCAATGGCACGCATCTGTCGCAGCCTCGCGTATTCGATGCCTCCGTGCATGCATGCGAGCTGGCACGCGCCGCGGGTGCCAAGGTGGTGTTCGATATCGACTATCGGCCGGTGCTGTGGGGACTGGCCGGCAAGGACATGGGCGAGAACCGCTTTGTCGCCGATGCCGGTGTCACCGCGCGGCTGCAACAGGTATTGCCGCTGTGCGACCTGATCGTGGGTACCGAAGAGGAGATCCACATCCTCGGCGGCTCCACCGACACGGTTGCCGCGCTGCGCGCCATCCGTGCGCACAGCGACGCATTGCTGGTATGCAAGCGCGGTGCACTGGGTTGCTCGGCATTCCCTGCGGCAATTCCCGACAGTCTGGATGACGGCGTGGTCGGCCGCGGTTTCCAGGTCGAGGTGTTCAACGTGCTTGGCGCCGGCGATGCCTTCATGGCCGGGTTCCTGCGCGGCTGGTTGCGCGGCGAGCCTCTTGCCACATGCTGTGAATACGCCAATGCGTGCGGTGCGATCGTGGTGTCACGCCATGGCTGCGCGCCGGCGATGCCGACCTGGGACGAGCTGAAGCTGTTCCTCGACGGCACGGAACGGCCATTCCGTCTGCGCGACGATGTCGCACTGGAGCACCGGCACTGGGCGTCCACCCGCGTTCGCGTGCATGAGGATCTGACCGTGCTGGCGATGGATCATCGCAGCCAGTTCGAGGACCTGTGCCGCGACACCGGTGCCGATCCGGCGCGGATCCCCGCGTTCAAGGCCTTGGCGCTGCAGGCGGTGGATCGACTGGCGGCTGGCGACGATCGCTTCGGTGTACTGCTCGATGGTCGTTACGGCATGCGTGGCCTGGAAGCGGCGGCGGATCATCCGTACTGGATCGGTCGTCCGATCGAACTGCCGGGCTCGCGTCCGCTGGTGTTCGAGAGTTCCGCCGATGTGGCCGCCGAGCTGGCCAGCTGGCCGTACAACCATGTGGTCAAGTGCCTGGTGTTCTATCACCCGGATGATCCGCAGGCCTTGCGCGAACAGCAGGAGCGGCAATTGCTGCGGTTGCAGGATGCCTGTCGGAAGACACGCCATGAGTTGCTGGTGGAGGTGATTTCCTCGCGCCACGGCACGGTCGATTCGCATACCGCGGCACGCGTGATCCAGCGACTCTATGATCTGGGCATGAAACCGGATTGGTGGAAACTCGAACCAGCCGCCGACAGCGTGACCTGGGCGAACATCGAACAGGCGATCCGCAGCAATGATCCGCTTTGTCGCGGGGTGCTGCTGCTCGGCCTGCAGGCTCCCAGCGAGGTGTTGGTGGACTCGTTCCGGATCGCGGCGGCCAGCCCCATCGTCAAGGGCTTCGCGGTCGGACGCACCATTTTTGCCGAGGCAGCGACGCGCTGGCTGGATGGAAGTTTCGACGACGAGGCCGCGATTGCCGACTTGTCCACACGCTTCGCGGTGCTGGTCGGTGCATGGCGTGCGGCGCGAACCGCGGCGCTGGATCTGCAGCGCGAGGCAGTGTGAGATGACGATCGTTCGACTGACCGCAGCACAGGCCACGGTCCGCTGGCTGATGGCGCAATACGTGATTGTCGATGGCGAAGAGCTGCCGTACTTTGCCGGTGCCTGGGCGATTTTCGGGCACGGCAACGTGGCCGGCCTGGGCGAGGCGCTGCACGCCGTGCACGACCGCTTTCCCACCTGGCGCGCGCATAACGAGCAGGGCATGGCGCATGCCGCGATCGCCTACGCCAAGCAGATGCGTCGTCGACGGGCGATGGTCTGCACCACCTCGATCGGTCCCGGTGCCACCAACATGGTCACCGCGGCGGCACTGGCGCACGTCAACCGGCTGCCGGTGCTGCTGCTGCCCGGCGACGTGTTCGCCAGTCGCCAGCCCGATCCGGTGTTGCAGCAGGTCGAGGATTTCGCCGATGGCACGGTCTCGGCCAACGACTGCTTCCGGCCGGTGTCGCGTTTTTTCGATCGCATCACCCGACCCGAACAAATCATGGATGCGTTGCCCAAAGCGTTGGCCACGCTGCTTGATCCGGCCACCTGCGGCCCGGCCACGATCGGCTTCTGCCAGGACGTGCAAGCTGAAGCGTTCGACTATCCGGAAGCCTTCTTTGCGCGCAGGGTGTGGCGCGAGCGCCGACAGGGCGCCGATGCCGGCGAGCTTGCGGCGCTGGTGGCCGCACTCAAGACGGCCAGGCATCCGCTGCTGATCGCCGGTGGTGGCGTGCTCTACAGTGAGGCCGAGACCGCACTGGCAAACCTGGTGGAAGCGACCGGCCTGGCAGTGACCGAGACCCAGGCCGGCAAGGGCGCATTGGCGTGGAATCATCGCTGCGCGCTGGGCTCGGTTGGGGTTACCGGCTCCAGTGCAGCCAATGCGGCGGCTGCGCGCGCGGATCTGATGGTGGGCATTGGCACGCGGCTGGCGGATTTCACCACCGGTTCGCGCAGCCTGTTTGCCCACGCCCGCAAGTTCCAGATCAATGTGCAGTCGTTCGATGCCTGCAAGCACGATGCGCGGGCGGTGGTGGGTGATGCGCGCACGGTGCTTGAGGCGCTGACATCGGCGCTGGCTGGCTGGCATGCGCCAGCGCTGGCGACGGGCGAAGTGGATGCCTGGCATGCCGCCGTCGATGCGGCCACGGCCGGCGAAGCGAACCACTCGCTGCCCAGCGATGCGCAGGTGATCGGGGTGGTGCAACGGAGCGTCGCCGACGATGCGGTGGTCGTTTGCGCCGCCGGCGGGCTACCGGGCGAACTGCACAAGTTGTGGCGCACGTCGCATGTCGGCGGCTATCACGTCGAGTACGGCTACTCGTGCATGGGTTACGAAATCGCCGGCGGTATCGGCGTGAAGATGGCGGCGCCGGATCGCGAGGTCGTGGTGATGGTCGGCGACGGCAGCTATCTGATGCTCAACTCGGAGCTGGCCACGTCGGTGATGCTCAACCACAAGTTGATCGTGGTGCTGCTGGACAACCGCGGTTTCGGCTGCATCAATCGCCTGCAGCACGCCACCGGTGGCGCGGGTTTCAACAATCTTCTGGCCGATGCAGCTCATCAGGTGCTGCCGTCGATCGACTTCGCCGCACACGCCGCCAGCCTCGGTGCGTTGTCCGAGCATGTAACCACGCTGGGCGAACTGGCCGCCGCGATGGCGCGCGCGCGGGCGGCGGATCGCAGTTATGTGGTGGTGATCGATACCGACCCGCTGAAGTCCACCGAAGCCGGCGGCTGGTGGTGGGATGTGGCGGTGCCGGAAGTTTCCGAACGCGCTGAAGTCGAGGCCGCGCGGCGCGCCTACGAACAGGGCATCCGACAGAAGAAGGATTTGTCATGAGTATCCGTTTCGGCGTCAGTCCGATCGCCTGGGCCAACGACGACATGCCCGAGCTGGGTGGCGACACGCCGCTGGAAAGCATTCTGCGCGACATCCAGGAACTGGGCTTCGAAGGGGTTGAACTCGGCGGAAAGTTTCCGCGCGATGCCGCGACCTTGAAGCCGTTGCTGGCGAATCATTCGCTGGATCTGATCGGCGGCTGGTACAGCGGTTCGCTGTTGCTGCAATCGGCACAGGAGGAGATCGTCGCATTGCAGCCACACCTGGCCTTGCTCAAGGCGATGGGCAGCAGCGTGTTCGTGTTCGCCGAAACCAGCAACGCGATCCATGGTCGGCGTGGCATGGCCATGCGCGAAACGCCGCAGCTCGACGCGGCCGGTTGGAAGGTGTTCGGCGAACGACTGACCACGGTGGCCGACTACATCCAGTCGCAGGGCATCCGCTTCGCCTATCACCATCACCTGGGTACGGTGGTGGAACGTGCTCTCGACCTTGAGGCGTTCCTGGCGCATACCGGCCCGTCGGTCGGCTTGACCCTGGATACCGGTCACGCCGCGCTGGGCGGCATCGATGCGCTGCAGCTGATCGCCAGCCATCCGCAGCGTGTGGCGCACGTGCATTGCAAGGATGTGCGCTGGAATGTGTTCAACGAGGCACGCGAGGCAGGTTCGAGCTTCCTCGATGGCGTGCTGGCCGGCATGTTTACGGTGCCGGGCGATGGCGCGCTGGATTACGCGAGGCTGATGAGTGCGTTGGCTGGCATGCAGTACAGCGGCTGGATCGTGATCGAGGCGGAGCAGGACCCGGCGCTGGCCGATCCGCGCAGTTACGCGAAACTCGGATTGGGCACGCTCAAGGAACTTGCCGCAGCGGCCGGACTGCGCTGATGGCCGGGTTGCGTGTTCGCCCCCGGCCCGCCGCCGCCGACGGCACCGTGCTGGAAGTGACACCGGCCAGCGCTGGGTGGGAGCACGTCGGCTTCAAGGTGGTGAAACTGGCATCGGGACAGCGCTTCGCCGGTGGCGAGGCGGGTCGCGAGGCCTGCCTGGTCGTGGTTGCCGGCATGGCCGATATCGACGCGGGCGAACAGCATTTCGTGCACGTCGGTGGGCGCAGCAGTCCGTTCGAGGACCGGGCTCCCGGCGCGGTCTATGTGCCGGCTGGAGTCGCATATGAAGTGATCGCGAGCGGGCCGATCGAACTGGCCATCTGCACGGCACCCGGCTCGGGCAAGGGCCAGCCACGGCTGATCGACGAATCGGCGATGAGCCGGGAAGTGCGCGGTGAAGGCACCAATACGCGCCATGTGCGCAACATCCTGCCGCAGACCGAAGCGGCCGACAGCCTGCTGGTGGTCGAGGTGATCACGCCCGGCGGGCACTGGTCGAGCTATCCGCCGCACAAGCACGACACCGCCGAGGCAGGCGCGGAAACCGCGCTGGAGGAAACCTACTACCACCGCTTGAATCCGCCGCAGGGTTTCGCTTTCCAGCGCGTCTATACCGACGACCGTTCGCTTGACGAAACCGTCTGCGTGGAGGACGGCGACGTGGTGATGGTGCCGCGCGGCTATCACCCGGTCGGCACCGCACACGGCTACGACCTGTATTACCTCAACGTGATGGCGGGCCCGCACCGCCAGTGGATTTTCCGCAACGACCCGGCACACGACTGGATCGCTCGACGCCATACCTCATCCAAGGAGTGAGCCATGCGCAACATCGAACATTTCATAGACGGCCAATCGGTGGCCGGCAGCTCTGGCCGTCACAGCGACGTCTTCGATCCGAACAGCGGCAAGGTGCAGGCGAAGGTGTCGCTGGCCAGCGCGGCCGAACTGGACCGTGCGGTGCAGAGTGCCGCCGCCGCGCAACCCGGTTGGGCGGCGGTCAATCCGCAGCGTCGCGCGCGGGTGATGATGGAGTTCGTGCGCCTGCTCAACGAGCACAAGGACGAGTTGGCCGAGCTGCTGGCCAGCGAGCACGGCAAGGTGGTGTCCGATGCGCATGGCGACGTGCTGCGCGGGCTCGAGGTGATCGAGTTTGCCTGCGGCATCCCGCACCTGCTGAAGGGTGAATATACCCTGGGCGCCGGCCCGCGCATCGACGTCTATTCGGCGCTGCAGCCGCTGGGCGTGGTGGCTGGCATCACTCCGTTCAACTTTCCGGCGATGATTCCGATGTGGATGTTCGGCCCGGCCATCGCCAGCGGCAATGCGTTCATCCTGAAGCCATCCGAACGCGATCCCTCGGTGCCGGTGCGATTGGCCGAACTGATGATCGAGGCGGGCCTGCCGCCGGGCATTCTCAATGTGGTGCATGGCGACAAGGAGATCGTGAATGCGATCGTGGCGCATCCGCTGATCAAGGCCGTCAGTTTTGTCGGTTCCTCCGACGTGGCGCAGTCGGTGTATGCCGCCGGTGCGCGCAACGGCAAGCGCGTGCAATGCATGGGCGGGGCGAAGAATCACGGTATCGTGTTGCCCGATGCCGACCTGGACCAGGTCGTCGCCGATTTGATGGGCGCCGCATATGGCTCCGCCGGCGAGCGCTGCATGGCGTTGCCGGTGGTGGTGCCGGTGGGCGAGGTGACCGCCGAGGCGCTGCGCGCCAAGCTGCTGCCGGCGATCGCCGCGCTGCGCGTGGGTGTGTCCGGCGATCCGGAAGCGCACTACGGTCCGGTGGTGTCGGCGGCGCACAAGGCGCGCATCGAAGGCTATATCCAGCTCGGTGTCGACGAAGGTGCGGAGCTGGTGGTCGATGGTCGCGGACTCAAGGTTCCCGGTCACGAGGACGGTTTCTTCCTGGCGCCCACGCTGTTCGATCACGTCACCGCCGACATGCAGACCTACCAGGACGAGATCTTCGGACCGGTGCTGCAGATCGTGCGCGCGCACAGCTTTGAAGAGGCGCTGCAGTTGCCGTCCCGGCATCAGTACGGCAACGGCGTGAGCATCTTCACCCGCAGCGGCGATGCGGCGCGAGAATTCGCCGATCGCGTCGAAGTGGGCATGGTCGGCATCAACGTGCCGATCCCGGTGCCGGTGGCTTACCACAGCTTCGGCGGCTGGAAGCGCTCGGGCTTTGGTGACCTCAACCAGTACGGCATGGATGGCGTGCGTTTCTATACCCGTACCAAGACGGTGACCCAGCGCTGGCCCAAGGGCGGCGAGGCGATCGAGCAGAGTTTCGTCATTCCGACCCTGTGACGTTTGGAATTAATCTTCCAATTAATGTCGAAATGAAATAGTCTGATCATAACGAGACTGATGCATGCGCTTCAGTCCATCGAGGGGGAATCGTCATGGCGGGTAGCTGGCTGGCATTTTTCGCAACTGGAGCTGACCAGCCCGAAATCGCCGACAAACAGGAGATCGATCGCAACTATCGCAAACATCGCTTGCACGTGATGCTGGCGATCACCCTCGGCTACGGCCTGATCTATACCTGCCGGCTTGCGCTCGGCGTGGTCAAGAAACCCCTGCTCGACGCGGGCATTTTCACGCCGAACGAACTTGGCATGATCGGCTCGGCGCTGTTCTTCACCTATGCGCTGGGCAAGCTGACCAACGGCTTCCTGGCCGATCACGCCAACATGAAGCGTTTCCTCGCCGCCGCGTTCCTGACAACGGCCTTGTGCAACCTGGCGATGGGTTTTGTCACCACGGTATGGCTGGCGGTGATCATCTGGGGCTTGAACGGATGGTTCCAGAGCTTTGGGGCACCCGGCGGCGTGGTCGCGATGACCGCGTGGTTTTCCAATCGTGAGCGCGGGCGCACCTATGGCATCTGGAGCACGGCACATTCGATCGGCGAAGGCCTGACCTTTCTCTGCGTAGGCGCGGTGGTGGCGACGTTCGGCTGGCGTTTCGGCTATTGGGGGCCGGGCATGATCGGCGTGGTCACGGCCATCGGTGCCTATCTGCTGCTGCAGGATCGTCCGCAGACACTGGGTCTGCCCGCGGTCAACGAGTGGAAGCACGACAGTTTCGGCGAGGCGGCGCGGCCGCACATCAAGTCGGTGCTGGCGCTGCAGTTGTCGATCCTGAAGCTGCCGTCGATCTGGGTGCTGTGCCTGGCTTCGGCCACGACTTACGTGACCCGATATGCGATCAATTCGTGGGGCATTCTCTACCTGCAGACGAATCGCGGCTATTCGCTGGAGATGGCCGGCACCTTGTTGATGATCAGCACGTTGGCCGGCATCGCCGGCGCGGTGGCGTTCGGTTTCATTTCCGACAAATGGTTCGATGCACGCCGTCCTCCGGCGAATCTGCTGTTCGCGCTGCTGGAGCTGCTGGGTCTCGGCCTGTTCTTTTTCGGCCCGACCAACCTGCCGATGCTGATCGTGAGCATGTTGTTCTACGGCATGGGGCTGACCGGCTTGGTCACCTCGCTGGGCGGACTGTTTGCGGTGGATATCGCACCCAAGCGGGTGGCTGGCGCGACGATGGGCGTGATCGGTATTTTCAGTTACATCGGTGCGGGCATCGAGGAGCAGGTTTCCGGCCGTCTGATTCAACACGGCACGACCATCGTCAACGGCGTGCATCATTACAATTTCGGGCCGGCGATCAGCTTCTGGATTGGCGCTTCGGTGGTATCCATGCTGCTGGCATCGAGCCTGTGGCGTACACGACGCAGGGATTGATTTCATGCAACAGGCTTCCAGCGAACTCAAGGCGATGATCAGGGCCGCGCAGGCGGCCGGCGAAGGTTTGCTGCGGCGATTCGGCCAGTTGAGCGAGCTGGGCGTGCGCACCAAGACGGGCCCGGCCGACCTGGTGTCGATCGCCGACGAAGAGGCCGAACGCACCGTGCGCGGCATGCTGGAAAAAGCGCAGCCTTCGTTCGGATTTGTCGGCGAGGAAGGCGGCACCACTCGTGGCAGCGACGATGCGCAGAACTGGGTCGTCGATCCGCTGGATGGCACCACCAACTTCCTGTTCGGCACCCCGTTGTGGGGCGTCAATGTGGCGCTGGTGCGCGAAGGCGAAGTGGTGGCTGGCGTCACCTGGTTGCCGGTATTGCGCGAGATGTTTGTTGCCGAGCAGGGCGCAGGTGCGTGGCTCAACAGCGAGCGCATCCACGTATCCACGCGCCATCGTCTGGTCGACAGCGTGTTGTCGTGCGGCATTCCGTTTGCGGGCAAGCCAGACCATCCGGTGTTTGCTCGCGAGATGGCGCTGCTGTCCGAAAAATCGGCAGGCATTCGTCGTACCGGCGCCTGCTCGGTGGACATGGCTTACGTCGCCGCCGGGCGTTGGGATGCCTACTGGGAGCGTGCATTGAATGCCTGGGACATGGCGCCGGGCGTGATCCTGGCGCGCGAGGCGGGCGGCGTGGCCACGTCGGTGACCGGTGGCGTGCTGGATGTGTATGCCGGCAACGTCTGCATTTCGAACGGCGCCATCCAGGATGCGCTGGTGGAGCAGTTGAACCGCGCGTTGGGTTGATGCTCTCGTGCACGAGCGCACCATGTGCGCGATGGTTCTTCGTTACGTGACCAAAATGCATCGCGCACAGGGTACGCTTCCACAGTCACAATGGTGGTTTCTCAGAGTCGGCGGCGAATGGTCAGGCTGACGTAACCTGGCGAACGTCGGTCGCGACGTTCCATTTCGTCCAGCGGCATGTCCGCGCGCGAGCCGTCGTACTTTTCGCGGGTCTCGACAAAGCGGCGTCCGAACAGGTCGGTGACCTGGGCGCGCAGGCGCCAGTTCGTGTCGATGTCGTGTTCCACCGACAGCGTCCAGCCGAGGGCCTGCCACTTGCGCTTGATCTCGTCGTAGCGGTACGTGTTCTTGCGTTCGGCGAAGTGATCGAGTTCGAGGCTCCAGTGCAACCTCATCGCAGGCAGGTCCCGGGTCAGTGTGAGATTGCCGTCGACCGGTTTTTCTTCGGTGATCGGACGTGAGCGATGGGTCACCGGATCGGTCACCCGGCTCTTGCGCCACAGCATCGAGGAGCTGAGCCTGGCGCCGTCGAAGCCGAGGCTGTCCAGCGGGAGCGAAAATTCCAGGGCCAGCGTATCGCGTCGCCCGTTGCCGATGTTTCCGGGTGCGTCGAACACGTCATCGGGTGTGACCACCAGTACCCGATCCACTGCATCGCTGATGCGGTCGTGGGTCCAGCTTACGGTGAACGCGGCGCTGTCCCACAACTGATGCTCCCACGCGGCGATCGCGCGCCAGGTCTTGTCCGGCTCCAGTTCGGCATTGCCGGCGCTGACCAGGTCGCTGTCGAGTGAGGCCGAGGCGACGAAGTCGGCGAAGTCGAGTTGGCCGACCTCGCGTGAAAGCGACAGGCGCAGCTGGTTGCGCGGGTCGACGTCCCACTGCATTGCCACGCGCGGCTTGGGGTAGGTGAAGCGGCGCGAGAGCGGGCTGTCGCCGGTTTGTTCGATGGCGGATTTCTCCAGCCGCAGGCCGGCGTCCAGCAGCCAGTGTTCGCCCGGCTTCCAGGTCATGCCGATGGCGGCTTCCATGCGTCGTTCCTCGATGCGCACATCCGAGCCGGGCAGGAACACCGCAGCTCCATCCTGCAGCAGGTGGTTCTGGCTTTGCAGCACATTGAATGCGCCTTCCAGCGAGCCGGTGAAGGACAACATGTCCGACCAGGCGTGGGTCAGATCGACCCGGCCGATGCTTTCGCCGGTGCGGGTTCGTTCGTCGAACGCCTCTTCGTCGCCGTTCTCGAGCGAGTGCTGGCTCACGTCGAGCCAGCCACGATGCCCGGTCGCCATGGCTTCGATTCTGGTGCTGCCGCTGAACTGGCGAACGAAGCGCGCGCCGAGTTCGGCTTCGTCGGTAATGGCATCTTCGCGCACCACCTGCTGGCTGTTGTCCATGGTCAGCCCGGTGATCCCGGTGCTTGTGTGGTCGCGTTCGTTGCGGACCGCCGCGTTGAGGGTCAGCTGGCCGCCGGCCAGCGGTTGCCGCCAACTGCTGCTGAGTTCGCCCTTGTTCTTGGTGGTGCGGGTGTCGAGCCGGCTTTGTTCGGTCAGCGAGCCGTCCGGCGCGGTCGTGCGGATCGTGCCGCGGCCGGTGTCGTCGTCGAGTTCCGGCTGGAATTTCATCGCCAGATCCAGGGCATGGCCGTCCCGGCGGCGCGCGTATTCCAACTGGCCCAGGGGCGAGTGCCAGCCGTCGACGCCGGCCATCATGCCGCCCTCGACCGCCGCGTCGGTGGTGGCTTCGTGGCGGCGCACGATGTTGGCGAGCACGGCATAGCCAGCCATGTCTATGCCGGTCACGCCACCGCGAATCAGTTCGACCCGATCGACCGCGGCCGACGGGATGCGCTCAAGCAGGCTCTTGATGTCCTCGTGCTTGCTGGTCGGTCGGGCGTCGTCGATCAATACGTTGCCGCGTGCGCTCGCATAGCCACGCACGTCGGCGTCGGCTTCCACCACCACGAAGCCCGGCACGCGCGCCAGCATGTCCCACGCGCTGGTCGGTGCGCTTTCGGCAAAATAGGTGGCGCGATAGGTGCTGACATCCTGTGAGGTCGGCACAAGCCGAGGTGTTTGTGCATGAACGGGCGGGATCGAAAGCGGCGCCACAATGAGCATCATCAGCAGAAGACAGGTTGCGCGCGGGCTGATGGGCATGGAGACTGGGTTCCTTGAAGTTCCGCGCAGTCTGGCGACACGTGGCTGACAGCTGCGCCGCGTTGGATGTCAGCTTGTTGTCAGCACGGCTGTTGCAGGATCGATCCATGAAAATCATCTTCCCCATCCGACCTTTTGCTGTTTCGTTTTCGCTGGCCATCGCACTGTTGGCGCTGGCGGCACTGACGGCCTCGCCGCGCGCGCTGGCCGACCACCACGATCATGACGACCATGTCGAGGCGCGTGCGCTGTTGCAGCGGGGCGAGATCCTGCCGCTCAGCCGCATCCTGTCGATCGTGCAGCAACAGGTGCCGGGCGACGTGATCGAAGTCGAGCTGGAACACGGCAAGCATGGTTGGGAATACGAGGTGAAGGTGCTTGCCGCCAGCGGCCATGTGCGCAAGGTCGATCTGAATGCCCATGACGGCAGCGTTCGCAAGATGAAGGACGACTGATGCGCTGTCTCGTCGTCGAGGACAACCCCGATATCCAGGCCGATCTGGCGCGCGCACTCGGCGCGGCAGGCTTCGCCGTGGATGTCAGCGGCGACGGCGAAAGCGCGTGGTATCGCGGCGATGTGGAGGATTACGATGCTGCCGTGCTCGACCTGGGCCTGCCGCAGCTGGATGGCTTGTCGGTGCTGCGCCGCTGGCGCGCGGCGGGACGTGCATTCCCGGTGATCGTGGTATCCGCCCGTGGCGACTGGACCGAGAAAGTGGAGGGCATCGAGGCCGGCGCCGACGACTACATGGCCAAACCGTTCGAGATGGGCGAGCTGATTGCGCGCGTTCGTGCCCTGGTTCGGCGTGGTGCGGGCCGGCTTTCGCAGGTTGTCACGATCGGTCGGCTGCGGCTGGACACCACGCGCATGACCGCCTCGTTCGATGGCGCGCCGGCACGGTTGTCACCGCTGGAGTTTCGCCTGCTTGACTATCTCTCGCATCAGGACGGTCGCGCGGTGTCGGCCGGCGAACTGGCCGATCACCTCTACGGTGCGGTCGAGGACGGTGACACCAATGCGATCGAGGCGATCGTGGCACGACTGCGGCGCAAGTTCGGCACTGACATCATCAGCACGCGACGTGGTTTTGGCTACCTGCTGGAACCCATGACATGATCACCCGCTCGCTGCACTGGCGTCTGCTGGTCGGGGCGATGGCGGCGATCCTGCTGGCGCTGGCGGTGGCGTGGATATTCATGACGCTGTTGTTCGAACGTCATCTCGAACGGCGGCTGCAGGCGGAGATGACGCGTGATGGTCTGCGCCTGGTCGCCGGGTTGGTGATCACGCCGGGAGAGTCACCGAGGGTCGACCGGCCACCCGTGGACTCGCGCCTGGAAACCCCTGCCGGCGGCTACTACTGGGAAATTTCCACGCCGGCTGGCACGTTGCGTTCGCGCTCCTTGTGGGATGGCGACTTGCGCCGTCCCGCCGATGCGCCTGCCGACCACTGGCGCTTGCAGCGTGTCGGCGGCCCGTACGGTCAGGCGATTTCGATTCTCGAGCGCAGGGTTGAACTTGCCGACGGTTCGCAGGTGCTGGTGCAACTGGCACTGGATGTGACGCCGCTGGCTTCAGCGCGTGCCGAATTCGGGCGCGAGCTCGCCGCCTTCCTCGCCGTTCTGTGGCTGGTGTTGTCGGCGGCGGCATGGTTGCAGGTACGCCTTGGCCTGCGTCCGCTAAGCCGCGTGCGTGGCGATCTTGCCGCGCTGCGCGCCAGCGCCAGTGCACGCCTGCCGGAATCGCGCCTGCGCGAAGTGCAGCCGTTGACCGATTCAATCAACGCGCTTGCCGATGCGCGCGAGCGCGACCTGGTCGTAGCACGCCAGCGCGCGGCGGATCTTGCGCACAGCCTGAAAACGCCACTGGCAGCGATGGCCGCGCAGAGCCGGCGCGCGCGCGAATCGGGTGCTGGCGCGGCCGCCGACGGCCTGGATCGCGCCATTGCCGCGATCGGCCATGCCATCGAATCGGAGTTGGCGCGTGCGCGCATTGCGGTGATTCGGCGTCAGCCGGGCGGCAGCGCGTCGGTGCACGAGACGGTGGAGCGCTTGCTGACCGTGCTGGAGCAAACCGATCGCGGCGGTGAGCTGGCCTTCCAGCTTGACGTTCCGGCCAGCTTGCGCGTGGCGGTTCAGCCAGAGGATCTGTCCGAAATCCTCGGTGCGGTGCTGGAGAATGCCGTGCGTTATGCACGCCGGCAGGTGCGCATCAGTGCTGCAGCGGGGCCGGAGTGGGCCAGTGTCAGCGTCGAAGATGACGGCCCGGGCATTGCTGCCGAGCATGTGCTGGGTGCGCTGAAACGCGGGGGGCGCCTGGACGAGGCCAACGACGGCAGCGGCTTGGGTCTGGCGATCGCACGGGAGCTGGTCGAGGCCACCGGCGGCACGATCGCGATGTCGCGCTCTGTCCTCGGCGGATTGAAGCTGGATTTTTGCTGGGGGCCGAAGCCGGCCGTGGTCGGTGCCGGTGCATCGGCCGAGCGTTGAGGTACGGTTGGTGCTCAGTGGCCGCGATGATGGAAGTTGCCGGTGCCGCCACTGATCGAGAAACTGACGCCACCGTGGGGGTCGTCGCAACTGCCGAACGCCCTGCTGACGCTGACCGAGCCTGTCTGGTAATTGCCGCTCACATGACTGCCGCCGACCACGCCCATGCCGACGCTGCCATGCACTTGCGGCTTGTCGTATGTGGAGTCGTCGCAAGCTGGCCTGGTTTCGCTGGCAACTTCGGTATTGCCCATGCGGCCACTGGTATCGCCGTAGTACACGCCCGGCGCATCCTTGGACGACGCGGCAGTCTTGCTGTCGCTGCTGCTGGCGGCGCTGCTGCTGGATGACGCGGGCAGGCTGCTCGGTGGCAGCTTCAGATTCAGCGGCTTGCTGGCGCTTTGCGCCCAAACCGGTGCGACCAGCGCGGTGGCGAGCAGGGCGGGTAGAAACCGTTGCATGTTCATGCGTACTCCGGGGTTGTCACCTGTTCAACGCGCGATGTGGCGTCTGCGTGTACATCCCTGTTGGAAAAGCCCGGTGGCAACAAGTTCCTGCCATTCCTGAAGCGTGTCGCATCCTGTGCGGAGCCACGGTCGAAGCGTCTGCAGGAGCGGATTCAGCCGCGATGTTCTTGGTCAGGCCGATACAAGAACATCGCGGTCGAAGCCGCTCCTGCACGAGTTGCCGGCGAATCAACCGCTGGTCTCGATCCGCTCGACCCGACGCAGGCCGCGCGGGAGCAGGTTGCCGCGGGTGGCGCGGTTGCCACCGTATTCGACCAGATCCGACCACTTCAGGGTGAGCTTGCGCTGCCCGGCGTAAAGGGTGACTTCACCCTTGCCCTCGCCGACCACGGCTACACCGGCTACGCGCTCGTCGCCGCTGGTCAGCTTGGCTTTTGGAATCTCGATCAGCTTGTTGCCCTTGCCCTTGTCCAGCTCGGGCAGTTCGGCGACCGAGAACATCAGCAGATGGCCTTCGGTGGTGACCACCACGATGCGGTCGCGCGCGGGGTCGGCGGTGAGCTGCGGCGCCAGCACCCTGGCATTGTCGGTGAGGCTGATGATCTGCTTGCCGGCCTTGTTGCGGCCGACAAGTGCCTCGAAGCGGGTGACGAAGCCGTAGCCGAAATCGCTGGCCAGTACCAGTCGGGTGTCGTTGTCGCCGGCAACCAGCGCATCGAAACTGGCGCCACTTGCGGGGCTGAAGCGGCCAGTCAGCGGTTCGCCGTTGCCACGTGCCGATGGCAGCGTGTGCGCGGGCGTGGAATAGGCACGGCCGGTGGAGTCGATGAAGGCGACCTGTTGCGTGGTACGTGCCTTCACCGCGGCGAGCAGGTTGTCGCCTTCGCGGTAGTTGAGGCCATCGGCATCCACGTCATGGCCCTTGGCGGCGCGCGCCCAGCCCTTCTGGCTGAGCACCACGGTGACCGGTTCGCTGGCCACCAGCGCGCTTTCGTCCAGCGCCTGCGCCACCTGGCGTTCGACCAGCGGCGAGCGGCGCTCGTCGCCGAACTTCTCGGCATCGGCGCGCAGTTCGTCCTTGATCAGGCTTTTCAGCTTGGCCGGCGATTTCAGCAGCACGTTGATGCGTGCGCGCTCCTCTTCGAGCTGATCGCGCTCGGCGTTGATCTTCATTTCCTCGAGGCGGGCCAGCTGGCGCAGGCGCGTTTCGAGGATGTAGTCGGTCTGTGCCTCGCTGAGCCGGAAGCGCGCCATCAGCACGGGCCTGGGCTCGTCCTCGCTGCGCACGATGCGAATGACTTCATCGAGGTTGAGGTAGGCGGTGTGCAGGCCTTCCAGCAGGTGCAGGCGACGGTCGACCTTGGCCAGCCGGTGTTCCAGGCGCCGGGTCACCGTGCTGGTGCGGAAGGCCAGCCATTCGCTGAGGATGCGCTTGAGGTCCTTCACCTGCGGCCGGCCGTCCAGGCCGATCATGTTGAGGTTGACGCGGAAGCTCTTCTCCATGTCCGTGGTGGCGAACAGGTGCTGCATGGTCTCGTCCGCATCGACGCGGTTGGAGCGTGGCACGATCACCAGCCGGATCGGGTTCTCGTGGTCGGATTCGTCGCGCAGGTCCTCGATCATCGGCAGTTTCTTGGCGCGCATCTGCGCGGCGATTTGTTCGAGGATCTTCGACGGGCTGACCTGGTGCGGCAGCGCGGTGATCACGATATTGCCTTCCTCGCGCTGGTACACCGCGCGGGCGCGCACCGAGCCGCCGCCGGTCTGGTAGATCGCCAGCAGGTCGGCGCGCGGGGTGATGATTTCCGCCTCGGTCGGGTAGTCCGGGCCCAGCACGTGCTCGCACAGCTCGGCGACGGTGGCGTTCGGCTCATCCAGCAGGCGGATGCAGGCGGTGGCCAGCTCACGCAGGTTGTGCGGCGGGATGTCGGTGGCCATGCCCACGGCGATGCCCATCGAGCCGTTCAGCAGCACGTGCGGCACGCGCGCCGGCAGCCAGCCCGGTTCCTCCAGCGTGCCGTCGAAGTTCGGTACCCAGTCGACCGTGCCGTGGCCCAGTTCGCCCAGCAAGGCCTCGGCGATCGGGCTGAGTTTCGATTCGGTATAGCGCATCGCGGCGAAGCTTTTCGGGTCGTCCGGCGAACCGAAGTTGCCCTGGCCGTCGACCAGCGGATAGCGGTACGAGAACGGCTGCGCCATCAGCACCATCGCTTCGTAGCTGGAGCTGTCGCCGTGCGGATGGAATTTGCCGATCACGTCGCCGATGGTGCGTGCGGATTTCTTCGGCTTGGCGGTGGCATTCAGGCCCAGCTCGCTCATCGCGTAGATGATGCGCCGCTGCACCGGCTTCAGGCCGTCGCCGACGAAGGGCAGGGCGCGGTCCAGCACCACGTACATCGAATAGTCGAGATAGGCCCGCTCGGCGTATTCCTTGAGCGGGATCTGTTCGTAATTGGCTTGCAGGTTCATGGGTTACATCTTGGAAAGTGGTGCGCGAGGCAGGGACAACCGGTCGATGGTGCCAGAAACCCGGAGCTTCCGGCTATTCGTCAGTGGTCGATGCCGTTGTCATCGAGTGGGTGCGGGAATTTCACGCCGAGCTCGGCAGCGATAGCATGGTCCGCATCGCAGTAGGGATTTTTGCTGGAAAAGTGGTCGATGCGCTGAAAATATACCGGTGGTGATCCCACCAACCCTTCCGGATTGTGCATCAACTGATATACCGAAAGCAGCATGTGTGCCTTGGCAGCATATGAGGTACCCATTTCGCGATCAGCCACGACGGCCGTGACAGAACCGCCTGAGTCACGCAGCAAGACCATGTCGCGCAACCAGCAATCCGCGCCTTCAATGGTGTCGAATGCGACGAATTCGGGGCCTTTACTTGTGAAGAACGGAACGACATTCCACAGGGGCTTTTCGGGCGAAGTTGCCCGCGCCTCGACAGCACCGGCATGATCTTGCATGTAGAACGTGAGGTGCTCGAAATCGTGCGCGTTGAAATTGCTGCGGTGGGCGCTGAAAACCAGATCCTTTCGACCATCGCCGTCGATGTCGATCCGGTTGGGGCCATTGGCGACTTCGATGACTTGCAGGTGGCTGAAATCACGTACGTTTGACAGCTGTACGGTCGGCTGCGCCGAACGGGCCAGCGGGCATGCCAGGGCAAGCACGACGAGCCAACTGAACTTCATGGCAATCTTGACCTCCCTCATTCGCGCTCAGCCGGTATGCCGAGCTTGTTCAGTTGCACCTGCACGCTGTCCGGCCCGGCCAGATGGGCCGCGCCGACGGCGATGAAGATCGTGCCGGGCTGCCGATGAAGAAGGTCGCCTATCTTCGCGGCCCATGTCCGATTTCGTTGCACCAGCAGGTGTTGGTACAGCGCCGGACTTTGCTGGCGCATGTCTTCGTCTTCGATGCGGGCGATCTGCTGGACATTGCCGTTCTTCCAGGCGTCGATCAGCTGGGTCAGGACGGCAGGGCTCTTGTCGATGTCCTTGAGCGCCGAGCGCAGGAAGGCCAACTGTGTCGGCTCGGGCATGTCGGCCAGAAAGCGGATCTGCTGCTCGGCGGTTTCGAGGCCGAGCACCTGCTTGCCGGCGGCGAGCATCTGCGCCTTGAGCTGCTTGTCCACGCCGTGCTGCGGATCGAGCCCGGCTTTCAGCAACGGCGCCGTGGCGAGTGTCAGCGCGGCCAGCCAGGGCCGCATCATGTCCAGCGTCTGCATGCCACCGGGAACCCCCGCCTGGGTGGCGGCGGTTTTCAGTTGTTGCAGTTCCGCCTGATCGAGCATCCCGCTCAAAGGATGTTCGCCGTCAAGTCCGTAGCTCAGCACCAGTCCGGCCATGTTGGCCTGATCATCATCGGTCAACTCGATGTAGAGCGTGCGGCTGTCACTCAAGGCCTTGTCCAGTGCCGGATAGCGCCAGGTAGTGTCATTGGGCAGCAGGTGCACGGTGCCGAACAGGTAGATGGTGGTATCGGCATCCTTGACCACCCAAAGTGCCGGACGCGCAATGGCCGGGGCAGGGAGCAGCAGGAACAGGCACAGCGCGACGCGCGCGAACTGACGGGTTTTCATGTCGACAGTGTGGCGACGAATCGCGCGGAAATTCAATCCCGCACGGCGTCAAGTCGGTGTTGTGGCGGTGTTGTGGCGGGATCAGCGCGGCGCGCGGTATCCGCCGGGTACACCGTGGGGGCTCAGCACCAGCTGCCACAGCTGGTCGCGACGGCTGCGGAACACGGCGGCTGACACCGCCAGATAGTAGCGCCACATGCGGTGGAAGCGTTCGTCGTAGGCATCCGCCAGACTGGGCCATGCCGTCTCGACATTCGCACGCCAGGCCATCAGGGTGCGGTCGTAGTCGGCGCCGAAGTTGTGCCAGTCCTCGACCACGA
The DNA here is from genome assembly GCA_035564915.1 of Rhodanobacter sp. Lineage (GTDB taxonomy): Bacteria > Pseudomonadota > Gammaproteobacteria > Xanthomonadales > Rhodanobacteraceae > Rhodanobacter. Next base: position 24,087 of record DATMTH010000172.1, on the reverse strand, counting down.
ACAGGTCTTCCAGCGTGGATGCCACCTGGCTGGCGGCGGGGATCATCGAATTCGGGAAGATGTATTTCTCGATCCACGGATCGGTCTGCGCCGGCGCGCTGTTGCTGCCGATGCAATGCAGCAGCGAAAGACCGTCGTCCTTGAGGCAACGCCGCACGGTTTCGAAATAGGCGCGGTAGTTCTTGCCGCCGACGTGTTCGAACATGCCGATGGAGAAAACCGCGTCGAATGTCTCGTTGATGTCGTGGTAGTCCTGCAGGCGGATCTCGATCGGCAGGCCGGCACACAGCTCGCGCGCGTAGTCGGCCTGTTCCTGCGACACGGTGATGCCGACGCCTTCGATGCCATAGTGTTCGGCGGCGTACTTCAGCGCCTCGCCCCAGCCGCAGCCGATGTCCAGCACGCGCTGGCCGGTTTTCAATTGCAGTTTGCGGCAGACCAGATCGAGTTTTGCCGCCTGTGCGTCGTCGAGGTTGTCGGCCTTGGCCCAGTAGCCGCAGGAATAGACCAGCCGTTTGCCCAGCATGGCCTGGAACAGGTCGTTGCCGAGGTCGTAATGGGCCTTGCCGATCTCGAACGCCCGCTCGCCGCGTTGCAGGTTGATGAAGCGTGCCTTGAGATGGGCAAGCAGGGTATCGAGCGTCTTCAGTTCCTGGTCCAGTCCGGCGGTGAGCAGGCGCGTGCACAGGCCGGGCAGGTCGTCGGCGTCCCACCAGCCGTCCATGTAGGCTTCGCCCAGGCCGAGCGAGCCATGCGCGAAGACGCGTGCATACAGGCGCTCGTCGTGTACGCGCAGGTCGATCGGTGCGTTGCCGTCGATGTGGATGCCGGCGTGCTCCAGCAGTTCGCTGGCACGGTTCTTCAGGTCGTCCTGGCTCATGCCTTGCCTCGTCGTGAAGTGATGTCTGCGCTGTCTCAAGGAGCGCCGAGCACGGCGAAGCTTGCCGGATAGCGTGCATACGTGGCGTCGACGTTTGCGGCACGCACCAATTGCAACATCAGCTCGGCCTGTTCTTCGCGCAGCAGGAACTCGATCTTGACGGGCAAGTCGTCGGCCAGCTCGAAGAACTGTTCTTCATGCAAGATGCCATGCCGACCGAAGCCGGCGATGGCACGGAATACCGAGCCACCGCCCAGGCCATGCTTCCTGGCCTGTTCCAGCAACCATTCGGACAGCAGGATGCCGCCATGCTTCGTGCGGCTGTGGCAGTAGAAAGTCAGGTGCACGCCTTGTTGCGGGATTTCCTGGTTCATGGGGTTCCCTTCGGTCAATGACGCAGCAGGCTGCGGGTGAGGGTGAGGCCAAGCACGGTCATGCTCAGCGAGCCGACCAGATGCACCATCACATGCCCGCTGAACCACAGGTATTGCTGACGCAGCAGCAGGTTGGTGGCTTCGGCGGAGAACGTGGAGAACGTGGTCAGGCCGCCGAGGAAACCGGTCAGCACGAACAGCTGCAGCTCCGGCGACACCGCCTGGAAATTGCGGAACACGCCGAGGGCAATGCCCATCAACAGGCCGCCGGTGAGGTTGGCCGCCAGCGTGCCCAGCGGCAGGGTGGGAAACAACGGGTTGAACAGGGCGCCCAGCCCCCAGCGACACCAGCAGCCGACAGCACCGCCCAGTCCGATCGCGATAAATCCACTGACACCCACGAGCGCTTCTCCTCGAATGAAAAGTGTCCGGCTACCGGGGCGGCAGGCAGGCCTGCGCCGCCGGAAGCCGGCGATGCAGGCATCATCAACCTCGACGCAAAGAGCGCGGGAGGTGGTTTGTTTCGGGCTGCCACAGCGGCCACGCAACGGGAGGCATGCCATCTCCCAAGTGCCATCGTAGTTGATCCAGTCGGCTATCCGTCAAGCGGCCGTATACTGGCCGGCCTGATCGAACCGTCCCGGCCATCATGACCTCAAGCCATCGTACCGTGCGACGCAGCCTGCCCTGGCTGCTTGCAGCGCTGTCGATGATCGGCCCGTTTTCGATTGATGCGGTGTTCCCGTCGTTTCCGCTGATCGGCGCACGCTTCGGCGTGGATGCGGCAGCGCTGCAGCAGTTGATCAGCGTGTACCTGATCACCTATGCGGCGATGAGCCTGTTCCATGGGGCGATCTCGGATGCGATCGGACGCAAGCCGGTGATGGTCACCGGCTTGCTGGTATATGCAGTGGCTTCGGTCGGCGCGGCCTCGTCCACCTCGTTCGGCATGCTGCTGGCTTGCCGGGGGTTGCAAGGGGTTTGTGCCGGCGCCGGCCTGGTGGTGGGGCGTGCGCTGATCCGCGACAGCCTCGAAGGAGCGGCGGCGCAACGATTGATGGCGCAGGTGATGATGATTTTCGGGGTGGCGCCCGTGATCGCACCGATGATCGGTGCCCTGCTGCTGCCGCTCGGTGGCTGGCACGGCATCTTCTGGGTGCTGACAGCCTTCACCGCGGTGTTGTCGCTGGCCTTGTGGCTGCTGCTGGACGAGACCCATCCGCCCGAACGGCGAACCCGTTTCGCCCCGCGCCAGCTGCTTGCCGGTTATGCGTCCTTCGGTCGCGACCGCGCGTTCTGGCCGTTGCTGGTTGCCAGTTCGGTCAATTTTGCCGGGCTGTTCCTGTATATCTCCTCGGCGCCGCGTATCGTGCGCGAGTTGTTGCATCTGTCTGCCCGGGGCTTTCCGTGGTTGTTCGTGCCGGTGGTGGTGGGCCTGGTCGGTGGTGCATGGCTGTCCGGGCGGATGGCTGATCGTTGCAGTGTGGGTTTCACGGTCAATACGGGCTACGTGGCGATGCTGCTGGCGTGCGTGCTGCATTTCCTGATGGCATGGTGGTTTGTCACGCCGCGGCTGCCGTGGTCGATGTTGCCGTTGATCCTGCATGGCGTCGGTGTGCAGTTGGCCTTCCCCAGTCTGACCTTGTTGCTGCTGGATCGGTTTCCGCACCAACGCGGCGGCATTTCCTCGGTGCAGGCATTTGCCAGCCTGCTGTTGTGCAGCGTGGTTGCCGGCGTGTTGTCGCCAATGCTCTCGGCCAGCATGGCCGGGCTGGCGCTGGGCGCTTCGACGCTGACGGTGGTCGGCGTGCTGGCCTGGTGGCGCTACCAGGCAGTTACCCGTCGCTCGCTCGACCGCGGCTTGTCGCATACCGACCCGGGTGCGGTGATCCAGGCGGAGATCGTCGAGCCGCGCTGAACAGTTTCCGGGTTGGCATCAATCATCCCCGGTCAACGGTTCGACCGGGCGCGTCTGCGGGACAACCGCCTCGATCGACATCAGCACGCTGGCCTGGGCCAGCGCCCTGACCAGGCTGGGCGAACGGTAGCCGGGGTCGGCCAGCCAGCGCTGCCAGACCGAGTCGTCCACTTTCTCGTTGATGCCGTTGCCCAGCGTGCGGTCGAACGGCGACTTGAACTCCTTGTAGATGCCGTGCATGAATTCCTTGTAGGAATCGCGCGGTACGCCGGTGAAGGCGTCGCTGGCCGGAACGAACTGTTCGCGGCACGCCAGGCCCGTCGCGATCGCCTTGTTTTGCAGCCAGGCCAGCGGCAGATCCGGCAGCGGATCGGGTTCGCGCCCCGCACCATCGTGATCGTTGCCGCCGCCGACATCGGCGTGGGCGCCGATGAACCAGCGTTGCTCGATGTCGATCTGTTCGTGTTTCTTCGAGACCAGCGACTCGCCGGCTTTCACCGTATACGGATTGCGCGTCCACACGGCCGGAGTGAAATCCGCACGGTGTTCATCCAGCGCCAGTGCCTGATAGGCATATTTGACGATCTTGCTCAGTTCGGTGTCGTGAAAGCGGTAACGTGCGCGGGCATACGGAAACCACGACGCGGTATCGGGGATGCCGAGCGAGCCGACGGTGTCCCAGACCCCGATGAAATGGATGTCGACCTCGACCGAATGAGCAGCCCGGAACGCCACGGCTGCCGCGTCGTCGGGCTTGCTGTCGATGTCGCGGTAGAAGTCATAGGCGTCGTCGATGGCCATCCTGGCGACACGGCCGTCCGCAGCGCGCTTGAGCAGGCCGCATTTGCGGATCAGCCCGCCCAGGCTGCGTGCGGCGTAAGCGCCGCGGCTGAAGCCGAACAGGTAGATGTCGTCACCAGGCTGCCATGTCTGGCACAGCCAGCGGTAGCCATCGCGCACGTTGCCGGACAGGCCGTAGCCAAAGGCGCCGCCGAGCAGATGGGTCAGGCCGCGTTTCACACCCACGCCGGGAATGTAGTTGACCCGTTGTTCGATGCCGGCCTGGTCGCAGGGCGCGATCATCCTGCGCAGGCGTTCCACATTGGTGTTCGACTCGGGCTTGTTCCAGGTGCCGTCGAACAACAGCACCAGCCGGCGTTTGGCCATCAATGCTCTCCCTCGCATGCGTTCGGCGATGCGCTGAATCGACTCTAGGACACGGCGAAGATCGAAGCTACTGCCGCAGCGGAAGAATCTTGATCGTGTCTGTTGCGGTCACGTTCGTCCAGCAGGCGTAACCTGAGCGTTCAGTCATCAGTCATGGGTGTGGAGCGCACAGATGGACAGAGATGCACAGATAGAACGGGCGCACGCTTTTCGTCGCATGCACGACCGTGCGCAGCTGCTGCTCTTGCCGAACGCGTGGGATGCGGCCAGTGCGCGACTGTTTGCGCAGCACGGCCTGGCGGCGATCGCCACCACCAGCGGCGGCCTGGCCTGGTCGCTCGGTTACGCCGACGGCGAACAGGCGCCATTGGACGAGGTGGTTGCCGCCATCGCACGCATCACCCGCGTGGTCGAGTTGCCGGTGACCGTGGATATCGAGACCGGTTATGGCGAGACGCCGGATGCGGTGGCCGCTACCGTGCAGGCAGTCATCGCGGCCGGTGCGGTGGGCATCAATATCGAGGACGGCATGCCTGGACATGGCCCGCTGCGCGCCGTCGACGCGGCATCGACGCGCCTGCGTGCCGCCCGTGCGGCGGCGGATGCGAGTGGGGTGCCGATCGTGATCAATGCGCGGGTCGACCATTGGTTGCAGCCGGGTGGTCTTGCTCCGGCATCCCGGTTCGCTGACGCGGTGGATCGGGCGAAAGCCTATCTCGACGCGGGTGCCGACGGCATCTACCCGATCGGCTTGAGTGACCGTACTGTCCTCGCGTCGCTGGTGCAGGCGATCGATGCGCCGATCAACGTGGCGGCCGGTGCAGGCATGCCGGATCTGGCCGAGCTGGCCCGGCTCGGCGTCGCCCGGGTCAGCACGGCGACACGATTCGCCACGCTGGCGCTGGGGGCGGTCGATCATGCCGTGCGCGAGATGCTCGAAACCGGCCGTTTCGATGGCCTCGGCGGCGATTTCAGCTATGCCGACGCACAACGACTGTTCGTGCCGGCGTGACGGCAACGTCCCGTCACGGTCGCAAGGCATTTCAACGAATCAGCGTGTCGGCGACAAGATGGCGCCTCCACCGCATGCAAGGCCACGCCCGGCATGGAAGCCTGCGTGCGCCACGGCGGTCCGGGGCACTCGTTGCCGGAGCTGGTGGAGGTGCGCGTAGCGCAATCTACTGTTGCGCCCATGGCCTGCACATGCACAGCCATGGGCGCACGTGCTGCGGGAGAAACCGGGCAGCGCCGTTCCATTCGCCGCGCGAGCGTGCCGCACTGGCGTGACAGAGGCGGTGACGTTGGTGGCCACGAACGAGTTGCCTGCCGCGCGGCATGACGAAGTGCGCGCACAGCTCAACGGGAAGGCGATGGCCGACCTGACCCTGGTCATCATCACGATCAGCAGCTGGAATCGTCTGGCGATCGGCGTTCGCACCGAGATGGGCGGTTGCCGGGCATCCGTCGCCGATGGAGGCCGGGCCACGCTTCGGTTTCGCGTGATGCCGACGCGACATTGACGCGTGCCGAACGCATGCCGCTGCACGCTTGGGCCTCCCTGGACTTCTGTGTCGGAGTGCCGCCATGCCCTATCGCACCCTCGGTGAACTGCCCGCTGCCGTGCGCGACCATCTGCCGAAGCACGGGCAGGAGATCTACAAGGAGGCGTTCAACCATGCCTGGCGCGAGTATGCGGACAAGGATGAGCGCCGCGGCGATGAGTCACGCGAGGAGGTGGCTCACAAGGTGGCGTGGGCAGCGGTGAAGAAGAAGTACGCCAGGGATGATGCTGGCAGCTGGCACCCGAAGGCGTGAGCGCGTGAGTGTGGCGTGCGCTCAGTGCGGCAGATTGCGAGCGATCAGGAAGCTGCGCGCATTGTCGGCGTCCTGCTCGAACCAGGCCCGCGTGGAACCCAGCCGGAAGGTGTAGCCCCAGGCGTCCATGTCGGCCATCAGCCGGTCGCGCCCCACGCCTGCGAGTTCGTCGGCCAGCACGATCTGCAGATAACAGGTGGCGTCCTCTTCCTCGATCGAGTCGGTGGCATCGGTATGGACTTCTGGACGTCTGTCCGTCGGCAGCACGATCAGGTGTCCGGCTTCGTGCAGCAGTGAATGCACCGGCGTGTCGTCGCGGGCATAGACCGTGGTTCCGATGATGCCGGCTTCCTCGTCGCCCCAGAAGCTGCCGGGAATGGGTTCGCCCGGCATGACACGCTGTAGCTGCAGGTCGAATCGACCGAGCAGGGTGGCGGCCGCATCGAAGCCGATGTCGGCGATGCGCATGACACGGCTGGCCGGGTCATCGGCGGGAGGATGGTTGTCAGGGTGCATGAGTGTGCGCGATGTGCGCGGACGGTTCCGGGACGAAGATGCCGGGCGAGCATTGCCGCCGGGCGTCGAGGGCGGAGGTTTCGGTTCAGCCGCTCTGGGCTTCGCTCCTGGCCGGCAGCTTGCCGTCGGGCAGGGTGACCGATAGCTCGAGGATCTCGTGGCCGCTGTCGCGCTCGAAGTTGATGTTGATCGCCTCCAGGTCGACGTGGACGTATTTCTTGATCACTTCGAGCAACTCGTTGCGCATCATCGGAAGGTAGTCGGGCGCACCGCGGGTGGAGCGTTCCTGTGCCACGATGATGCGCAGGCGTTCGCGTGCCACGTTGGCGGTGGCTTCGGGCTTGCGCTTCAGGAAATCGAGAATACCCATCGTGATCAGCCTCCGAATACGCGCTGGAGAAAGCCCTTCTTGGGCACGTCGATGAAGCGAAGCGGACGCTCTTCACCAAGGATGCGGGCGACGGTATCGCCGTAGGCCTGGCCGGCGAGTGAATTGGTGTCGACGATGACCGGAATGCCGTTGTTGGAGGCAGTCAGCACGTTTTCAGACTCGGGAATCACGCCGACCACCTCGATGCCGAGGATTTCCTCGACGTCCTTCACGCTGAGCATTTCGCCGATCGCGACGCGCGCCGGGTTGTAGCGGGTCAGCAGCAGGTGCTGGGTGATCGGCGGCTCGCCCTTTTCGGCGCGCCGGGTCTTGCTGGCGAGCAGGCCGAGGATGCGGTCGGAGTCGCGTACCGAGGACACTTCGGGGTTGACCACCACCACGGCGTGGTCGGCGAAGTACATGGCCAGGTGGGCGCCCTTCTCGATGCCGGCCGGAGAGTCGCAGACCACGTAATCGAACTCCATTTCGGACAGGCCGTCGAGCACCTTCTCCACGCCTTCCTGGGTCAATGCATCCTTGTCGCGGGTCTGGCTGGCGGCCAGCACGAACAGGTTCTCGTAGCGCTTGTCCTTGATCAGCGACTGTTTCAGCGTGGCTTCGCCGTGCACGACGTTGACGAAGTCGTACACCACGCGGCGTTCGCAGCCCATGATCAGGTCGAGGTTGCGCAGGCCGACATCGAAGTCGATCACGGCGGTTTTCTTGCCGGCCATGGCCAGGCCGGTGGCCAGCGAGGCACTGGTCGTCGTCTTGCCGACGCCGCCTTTGCCGGAGGTGACAACGATAATCTCAGCAGTCAAGGGCCCATCTCCGCATGTTTGTTCTTGTTGTGGATGATTACAGCCTGGCGATCAACAGCTTTTCGCCCTCGAGCCAGCATTGCACGGACTGGCCCTCGATGTCGGCAGGGATTTGTTCGAATACGCGATATTGTCCGGCAATCGCCACCAGTTCGGCGCGGAAGTCGGAGACGAAGATGCGTACCTTCTCGTCACCCTGTGCGCCGGCCATGGCGCGACCGCGCAGGCTGCCATAGATGTGGATATTGCCATCGGCGATCACCTCGGCGCCATTGGCCACCGCACCGGTGACGATCAGGTCGCGTTCACGCGCGTAGACCTGCTGGCCGGAACGCACCGAGCCAGGATGCTGTTGCGCGCCCGGCGCACTGCCGGGCGCGGGTGTGGACAGAATCGGTTCGCGCACCGGGGCAGGTTCGACGGCACGTGGCGCCAGCTCGGCGACGGCAGGGTTGCCGTGTGCCGGTTCATAGGCGGCGCGGAACTTGGCGATCAGCGGCAGGCCCATGCGCTTGGCCAGCGCCTCGGTTTCACTGGTGCCGTAGGCCAGGCCGACCGGCAGCATGCCGGCACTGCGCACCGCTTCCAGCAGGGCGTCGACGGTACCGTCGTCCGGCAGGTCGAGCAGGTGGCTCAGATCCAGCACCACCGCTGCGCGGGAGAACATCTGTGGCGCCGCACGCACGCGCCGTTCGAGTTCATCGCACAACGCGGCAGCGTCGACCCGGCGCACGCGCACGCAGGCCATGCCCACCTGGCCGAATCGCAGGTCACACGCATCCGCAGTATCTGTCTGTACATTCATGAGCGCGGTTCTCCGGAACGGCGCCGCGGCGCCGCATCTTGCGCCCGCGGATGCTCGCGCTCGGCCAGCCAGGGTACGTCAGGCAGGCCGCCGTGTTCGAGCCAGGTGTCGTGGACGTAGGCATAGCTGGGCAGATCCTTGGCCAGCAGGCTCACTTGCGGGCCGTCCGTGCCCATTCGCTGCTGGTCGACTTCCTGGAAGCCGTAGGTGCCGTGGAACAACACCACGACGTCGTCGCGCGGCTCCAGAAACACCTCGCAGGTGAGCAGCGGCACGCGCACTTCGGCGTAGCTGTGCACGTCGCAATAGAAGATTCGACCGAGCCCGTGCCGGCGATAGGCGTTCGCGATCACGATCCTGTCGATGTACAGGAACTGCGGGTAGTGCTCCGCGAACCAGCGGTAATTGGGGCTGTCGTACTCGCCCTCTTCGCGCAGCGCAATCAGGAAGCCGGCCAGGTGTCCGTCGATTTCAGCCACCCGGAAATAGTCGGCGTGCTCGAAGAAATAACGCAACCGGGGCGCGTCGAGGGCGAGGATGGAGCGGCCGGCGGCGTTGTTGAGCGCCAGCACGGCATCCAGGTCGTGCTCACGCACGTCGCGGATGGCAAGGGCCATTCGTTGCTCCGCAATGAGTGAATTCAGGACTGAGGTCGACGGGTCGATCTCGCGATCAGCGCATTATGCCATGCGGCCGTGCCCCTTACATCAGCCGTCTTGTATGTAAAAGCTTCGTAAATCGGTCACGACTTGCGATCGACCATGACTTCCCGCGCATTGCGCGAAAGGTCGTGTCGGCCAATGATGCGCGATATGCGCTGGCCATTTCTCAACCATATCCGTCTGCTTCGGTACGCCGGCTTCTTCACCTACCTGTCGATGGGCGCACCGCTCGTCACCAGCTGGGCCGCCGAGCGGGTGATCGAGTTGAATCCGCTGCACAACCCGAACTTCGCGTTGTTGCTGTGGACGCTCAGCTACCTGGTGTTCGGCTTGTTGTACTGGCTGATCACCGACAACCTGGGTTCGCGCCGGCGCCTCTTGCTGAAGCTGATCGGGCTGGCGGTGATGACGGGCACCGCGATGGCGGTGGGCTGGTACAGCCACAGCGGTCTGTCCGCGATGCTGATGGTGGTGATCGCCATGGTGTTGCCGTGGGTGTTGCCGACCTGGGTAGGTGTGCTGTGCATCGTGCTGCAGAACCTGGGTCTGGTGATGGTTTTCAGCAGTTTTCCGGACTACAGCGTGCAATTGGCGATCCTGCAGACCTTTCTGTTCGAGGGACTCTCGGTGCTCGCGTTCACGGTATCAATGGTTGCCAGCCAGCAGGCCGAGCAGCGCGACGCGCAGCGCCGACTCAACTCCGAGTTGCGTGCCACCCGTGCACTGCTGGCCGAATCCAGCCGGATCGCCGAACGCATGCGCATCGCGCGCGACCTGCACGACCTGATCGGCCATCACCTGACTGCGCTGAGCCTGAATCTGGAAGTGGCCAGTCATCTCACCAACGAGGCCGCCGCGGCGCATGTGCGCAAGGCGCAGAGCACGGCGCGGCTGCTGCTGGCGGATGTGCGCGAGGTGGTCAGCGAATTGCGCCAGGATGATTCGATCGATCTGACCCAGGCGCTGCGCAGCCTCACCGAAGGCGTTCCGGGGCTGAATGTGCATGTGGTGATGCCGCCGCGGTTCAGCGTGGAGGATCCGCGTCGTGCGCAAGTATTGTTGCGCTGCGCGCAGGAGATCATCACCAATACGGCGCGGCATGCGGGCGCGCGCAACCTGTGGCTCAATTTCGCCTATGCCGAGGCCAGCCTGCTCGGATTGCATGCGCGAGACGATGGTCGTGGCGCGGAGCAGGTCGAGCCGGGCAATGGCTTGTCCGGCATGCGTGAGCGGTTGCAGGAGTTCGGTGGCAGTGTGACGCTGGATGGCGGGCTGAGTCGCGGTTTTGCGCTGACCGTGCGGTTGCCGCTGGGTGAGCAGGCGACGCTGGCGCATGCGCCGTCGCGGTTTGAACCGCCAGCGCTGGATGTGTCGTAATGTGCTGGCCTGGACAGTGCCGGCGAGATCGGGCGTGCGCAAGCGCCGATGATCCGCCACGCTGGTCTTGCCAATCACCCCTGAGTCACGATTGCTTGAGGATTCACGATGATTTCCGTTTGTCTCGTCGACGACCAGAACCTGGTACGACAGGGTGTCCGCTCGCTGCTTGATCTGGCCGAGGACATTCACGTGGTGGCCGAATGCGCCGATGGTGCACAGGCCGTGCAGGACATTCCACGGATCAAGCCCGATGTGGTGTTGCTGGATCTGCGCATGCCGAACATGAGCGGGCTGGAAGTGCTGCAGGCATTGTCCGCCCGCAACGAGCTGCCGCCCACCATCATCCTGACCACTTTCGATGACGATCAGCTGGTGCTGCAGGGGCTCAAGGCCGGTGCGCGCGGTTACCTGCTGAAGGACGTGTCGCTGGAACAACTGGTGGAAGCGGTGCGCACGGTGGCCGGGGGTGGTTCGCTGGTGGCGCCCATGGTCACTCAACGCCTGATGGCGGGGGTGGCACGGATGCAGAACCAGTTCACCAGCCTGGAGCAGCCGGATCCGTTGACCGAGCGCGAGACCGAGATCCTGCGGTTGCTGTCGGGCGGCTACAGCAACAAGGAAATTGCCAATTCGCTGAAAGTGGCCGAAGGCACGGTGAAGAACCATGTCTCCAATATCCTGTCGAAGCTCGGCGTGCGCGACCGTACCCGCGCCGTATTGAAAGCGCTGGAAATGGGCATCGTCTGAGCGCTTCGAGAGAGGCCCGCCCAGCGGCTGCGACCGAAGGAAGTACCCGAGGTACGCCGTTGCCCGATGCTGCTGCCGGCCGGCGAAGTTCCGCAAGCTGCCGAGCCGGGCAGGTCGGATTCGACCCCCCTTTCCGACATCTGACAACGCTGTCTGTCAGCGGATGGCGTTCCAGCCCGTGAGCAAGTAACATCCTTGACTTCGGCAATTGCCGACCCCCTTAGATGTCCTGCGGGCAAGCCTGCCTGGCAGTTGGGGCGACACTCAAGGTATGGCGTAAAGCCGCTTCGGAGAACTCTGGAATGATGCGTGTCTTTGAATTTCTGGTTGCCCTGGTCATCGTGGCGGCCCTCGGGGTCCTGGCGGCCGTGGTCATGCCTGGCAGCGGCCATGTGGATCGCCAGTTGAGCGTCGGCAAGGATATGCGCCAAGTATATGATATGGTGGACAATTTCCGTCGGCTTCCGGATTATTCGGTGCTGCGTTCGCTCGATCCGAATGTGCAGTTCAGCTACGCCGGCCCGGCCTTTGGCCCGGGTGCCGAAATCAGCTGGACCAGCAGCGACAGCAAGCTGGGCAACGGTGGCCTGACCATCGCCAGCGCGACCCCGGATTTCGACAAGATCGACAGCAACACCCAGAAGGCCAGCATCGTCTGGAACCTGGACAACAGCTGGCGTGGTCTGGACAAGCATTTCACGCTCGACCTGGAGCGCAAGGGCAGCCGCGGGCAACTGACCCAGATCACCTGGTCGTATGACGTGAGCTATGGCTGGAATCTGGTCAACCGGTTTGCCAACCTGTACATCCATGGTGATCCGGATTCCTTCATCCAGTTCAGCCTGAACAATCTGCAGAACGTGCTGGCCGGTGTGCCGAATATCGACTACAGCCAGCTGGTGCCGTACATCGAGCAGACCCAGCCGACGCCGCTGTTGCTGGTGTCCACCTCGATCCAGCGCAAGGACGGTCTGGAAGGTCTGGACGATGCCGTGAACAAGGCGATCACCGAGATTCAGGCCACGGCCAAGAAGCTCGGCGTCAACGTGACCGGCCCACGCATCCTGATCACCACCAACTATGGCGACCAGACCTACAGCTTCGATGTGGCGCTGCCGATCGACTCCAGCACGTTGACCGTGAACGGCCAGCAAGAACAGCTCACGGCGGCAGTCGTCCCGACGCTCACCGATGCGACGGCACCCGCCGAGGCTTCCACTGCGGCCGCTGCCGGCGACACGGACGCCAGCAAAGGTCCCGCCGTGGGCAGCCGCGACCGCTACGGTCGGCTGGTGGTGAACAATGACGTGCGCGCCACGCTGGCATTCGGCGGTTCCGCGCTCAAGGGCGTCTGGACCGGTACCTTTGCCGGTGTGCCGCAGACTCGCGACATGCTCAAGGCCTACGCGCAAACCCATGGCTACAAGTTCGACGACGTGTCCAACCGTGCCTACGACATTCTGGTTCAGCCGGAAGTGAAAGACGCCGGCGGCAGCATCACCGCCTACGCCAAATATGCTGTCTATCTGCCGCTCAGCGATGCACCGACGCAGACCCCGGAGCAGAAGGCCGGCATCCAGCCGCCGTCGCCCGAGGACGACAGCGCTCCGGCAGCCGGCGGTTCGGCGCCGACTCCAGCCAGCAGCGATGCGGCGCCGGCGACGGCAAGCAGCAGCGCCGGGTAAGCGGCTTCGGGTTGCAGCGTTCGAGAAAGGCCCTTCCGTCACGGAGGGGCTTTTCTTTTTTGCGTCGCGATTGGATTGACCTGCCAGGCCGATGCCGTGACGAAAATCCTGTCGCGGTGTTACGTTACATGGCAGGGCGATTCGTGGTGCCATGTCAGGCTCCACTACGCATCCATTGATGCACTTTGTTCCAGCCTGCCAGCGGACATGATCGAAACCGACCAGCTCACTCGATGCTATGGCAACCTGACCGCGGTGGATGCACTGAGCATCCGGGTCGAGCCTGGCCAGGTGCTCGGCCTGCTCGGCCCCAATGGCGCCGGCAAGTCGACCGCGATGCGCATGATTGCGGGTTTTCTGGTGCCCACTTCGGGTACCGCCAGGGTATGTGGCCATGATGTCGGCCGCGAGCCGGCGCTGGCCAAGCGCGCACTGGGTTACCTGCCGGAAGGTGCGCCAAGTTATGGCGAGATGACGGTGCGCGAGTTCCTGCAGTTCATCGTGCGCATGCGCGGGCTCAAGGCGGAGGCCGGTTACCGGCGCTTCGACGCGGTGGTGCAGCAATTGCAGCTGGAGGAGGTGCTGGGCGTGGGCATCGACACGCTGTCGAAGGGGTTGCGTCGGCGTGTGGGCCTGGCTCAGGCGATCCTGCACGATCCGCCGGTACTGATGCTGGATGAGCCGACCGATGGCCTGGACCCGAACCAGAAGCACGCGGTACGCCAGTTGATCGATGCGATGGCGCGTGAACGCACCATTCTGATCTCCACCCATTTGCTGGAAGAGGTGCACGCGCTGTGCAACCGGGTGGTGATCATCGCCAACGGCAAGTTGCTGGCCGATGCCACCCCGGCCGAGCTGGAGGCACGTTCGCGTTATCACGGGGCGGTGTCGTTCAGCGCGCCGGGAAGCGGCATGTCGCAGGAGATGCTGGGGCGGCTGCCGCAGGTGGCGTCGATCGAGGTTGATCCGCTGGATGGCCGCATCACGGTGTTCCCGAAACCCGACGAGCGGATTCTGGAACCGGTCGAGACCTTGCTGCGCGAGCAGGGCCTGCAGGTGTCCGAGATCCAGCTTGAGCGCGGTCGACTGGATGAGGTGTTCCGGCATATCACCACCGGCGCCGGCAGCATCGCCGGAGGTGATGCATGAGCCCGGTCAACGCGGTACTGCGACGTGAGCTGCGCAGTTACTTCGTGACGCCGGTGGCCTATGTGTTCCTGGTGATCTTCCTGGTGCTGGCGGGGATCCTCACGTTTTACGTCGGCGATTTCTACGAGCGCGGGCAGGCCGACCTGCAGCCGTTCTTCGTGATGCACCCGTGGCTGTACCTGATCCTGGTGCCGGCGATCACCATGCGCATGTGGGCGGAGGAGGCCAAGGGCGGCACGCTGGAGTTGCTGCTGACCCTGCCGTTGACGCTGTGGCAGGCCATGCTGGGCAAGTTCCTGGGCGCATGGCTGTTCATCGGGCTGGCCCTGGCGCTGACGTTTCCGATCTGGATCACGGTCAATTATCTGGGCTCGCCGGACAATGGCGTGATCCTGGCCGGCTATCTGGGCAGCTGGTTGATGGCCGGCACCTTCATCGCGATCGGAGCCTGCATGTCGGCACTCACCCGTAGCCAGGTGGTGGCTTTCATCCTGACCGCGCTGGTGTGCGTGCTGTTGATCCTGGCCGGGCAACCGCAGGTGCTGGATTTCTTCCAGGGTGGCTTGCCCCGGCGATTGATCAATGCCGTGGCGCACCTGTCGATGCTGCGGCACTTCGAGGCGATTTCGCGCGGCGTGCTGGATCTGCGCGACCTGATCTATTTTCTGCTCAGTACCCTGGGTTGGTTGATCGCCGGCGTGCTGGTGCTCGACATCAGGCGGACGCGTTGACGCCATGTCCCGTCCGCGTTTGCCCACGTTGCTCACCACGCCACTGCAACTGACCCGGCGCGGAATGCTGTATGCCGGCCTGATGCTGCTGATCCTGCTTTTCGTGCCGCTGATCGTGGGCAGCAGTCGCTGGCTGCATGTGCCGCGCATCGATCTCACCACCGACAAGCTGTACACGTTGACCCCCGGTACGTTGCAGATCGTTGACACGCTGCAGCGACCCTTGCGGCTGACCTTGTACTTTTCCGACCATGCGGCCCGCGACCTGCCGCAGCTGCGCAGCTACGAGCAGCGTGTGCGCGAGATGTTGCAGGAGATGGTGGCGCGCTCCCATGGCCGGATTCACCTGCAGATCATTGACCCGGTACCGTATTCCGATGACGAAGCCAGTGCCGAGGGCAGCGGACTGACCGCGGCCAATGGCGGCAGCAACGGCGAACGGGTGTTCTTCGGCCTGGCCGGCAGCGCCATGTCCGGCAGCGCGGATGGCGATGGCATCGATGACCGCGTGCCGGAGAAGACGCTTGCGATCGCGTTCTTCGATCCTGCGCGCGAGGCTTTCCTCGAATACGATATCGCCAAGCTGCTGTACGAGCTGAATCAGGCGCGCAAACCGGAGATCGGGGTGATCAGCTCGTTGCCGGTCGAGGGAGATCCTGCACTCAATCAGCCGCCATGGGTGGTGATGCAGCAGCTGAGCCAGCTGTTCGAATTGAAGACGCTCGATCCATCCACGCTGAAGCACATCGATGGCAAGCTGAAGGTGGTGCTGCTGATCCACCCCAGGCAGCTGTCGCCAGACGCGCAATATGCGATCGACCAGTACGTGCTCGGCGGCGGGCATCTGGTGGTGTTTGTCGACCCGGACGCCGAACTGGACAATACCCCGCCTGGCGCCACCGATACCGCGCCGGAACATGCATCGGACTTGCCGCATCTGTTTGCGGCCTGGGGCGTGAGTTACAACCCGCACCAGGTGGTGCTCGACCGCAGTCGTGCGTTGCAGATCGAATTGGCCGGCACCAACCTCAATCATCCTGCGATGCTCGGGCTGGGGGTGCAGGAAATCAACCGCAACGATGCGGTGACCGCCAGCATGCAGCGGATCAACGTATCCACCGTCGGTCATTTCGACCTCACGGCAACCGGGCAGACGCGGCTGATCCCGCTGCTGCAGAGTGATGCCGAAGCCGAGCTGGTGCCGGCCCAGCGGGTGGTCGATGCCAGCAACGACCCGACCCAGCTGCTGCAGGGTTACAAGGCGGACAACATGCACTATGTGCTGGCCGCACGGTTGCGCGGCCGTTTTGACAGCGCCTTTCCGCAGCGCGCCGGCACGCCTGGCCATCTGGCGCATTCGGCAACCAATACCGAGGTGGTGCTGGTCGCCGACACCGACCTGCTCAGTGACCGCCTGTGGGTCGAGCCGCAAACCATCCTCGGTCAGACGATGATGCGCACCTTCGCCAACAACGGTGATTTTGTCACCAACCTGGTCGACAATCTCAGTGGTTCGTCGGCGTTGCTGTCGATTCGTGGCCGCTCCACGTCGCAACGGCCGTTCACGCGCGTGCAGGCGCTGCGCAACGTGGCCGACCAGAAATTCCTGCAGAAGGAACAGGAGCTGGAGCACGAGCTGGCCGATACCAGGCGTCGGCTGGAAGAGCTGCAACCGGCCAAGGGCGGTCATGGCAGCACGACAAGCACCGAGCAACGCCAGGAAATCGAGCAATTCCGCCAGCGTCAGCTGGCGATCAACAAGGAGTTGCGCGATGTGCAGCACCAGCTCAACGCCGAGATCGATGCGCTCGGCCTGCGGGTGAAGTTCATCAATATCGTGCTGGTGCCGGCATTGGTGGTGCTGATTGGCCTGCTGTATGGCTGGCGGCGCACCCGCTACAGCCGTCGGCGGCGATGAGAGCGGCAATCTGTCGCAAGCCGGTAGCGGTTTTCAGGCAGACGCGGTCGGCGCGGCGCATTATGCTGGGCGGTGGCTGCCGGCCTTCGCTGGCGCGGACGCAAGTGCTGGTGCCCTGATCGTGATTGCAACGCTGTTGAAATGGATCGTGCCGTGGGAGTTTTCGTGGCTATTCCTCGCCACGTTCGTGCTGACCTGCGTGCTGTACCTGCGTGGCAGCAGGCGCATGCATGTCAGCCCGAGTCGCCAGCTGGCATTCTGGAGCGGCATGGCGATCATCTACCTGTCGCTGCACACCTATCTGGATTACTACGCCGAGCATGAGTTCTTCATGCATCGCCTGCAGCAGTTGTTGCTGCACCATCTGGCCCCGTTGCTGATCGTTACCGCGTATCCAGCGAGCGTGTTGCGTGCCGGCTTGCCCTTGAGCTGGCGCGTGCGCCTGCTGGGTCCGTTGCAGCGTTCATGGCCATGGCGGGCAGTGACGGGCACGTTGATGCAACCGCTGGTGGCGACCGTGCTGTTCGTGGTGTTCGTGCTGATCTGGCTGATCCCCGATCTGCAGACACTGGCGATGCTGGACTGGCGCGTCTATCGCTTCATGAACTGGAGCATGCTGATCAGCGGCTTCGCCTACTGGTCGCTGGTGCTCGACCACCGGCCGCACCCGCCGGGGCGGATGGTGGTGGGCATGCGCGTGCTGTCGCCGGCGATCACCATGTCACCGCAGATCCTGGCCGGTGCCATCGTCACGTTCTCGCGCACCGACCTCTACCCGATCTTCGAGATCTGCGGCCGCGCCTTCACCTTCAACGTGCTGACCGGGCAGATGATCGGCGGCCTGATCACCTGGGTACCGGCGGCCCTGATCGAGTCGATCGGCGGCCTGATGGCCTTGCGCCACTGGTTGCGTCTTTCGCGCAATGGACGCCTGCCGCGTCGGCGGCTGCCGGCAAGAGCACCAGCGGCGGTCGCCAGCGGTATGCCGGACTGAGCAGATCCGGGTGTCGTGTCAGGGCGCGGGGTGGCCGACGTGATCGGTGCCATCGTCCAGTGCATTGGCGGGCCGCGCGATGAAGTCGACAGGCAGGCTGCTGCCATCACTGAATTTCAGCAGCACGTGTACCGTCGAGCCCGGTTTCACCGGCGTTGCCGGTTGCATCAGCATCAGGTGGTAGCCGGCGGGTGCCAGCGTTGCCTCGCCATGTGCCGGCAGCGGCAGCGAGTGCACCATGGTCATGCGGCTGACGCCTCCTTCGGTCGAGCTGTGGTGCAACATCACCTGCGCATAGGCCTTGCTGCTGGCGCCGGTCAGTGCGACCGGCTGGTCGCCATCGTTTTTCAGCGCCACATAGCCGCCGGCCGGCAAGGTATCGGGAAGCACGCGAATCCAGGCATGCGTGGCATGGACATGGTCGGCGGCCGCGGCATGTATCGCAGGGGCGAGCGCGAGACCGGCGAGCAGGGCG
This sequence comes from Rhodanobacter sp., assembly GCA_035564915.1. Classification (GTDB taxonomy): domain Bacteria; phylum Pseudomonadota; class Gammaproteobacteria; order Xanthomonadales; family Rhodanobacteraceae; genus Rhodanobacter. Next base: position 5,677 of record DATMTH010000172.1, on the reverse strand, counting down.
AACAAGGGGGCCTGTTTCATGTCGAATCTCCGCCGCCGAGCAGGAGGCGCAAGTCGTGCACCAGGTCATCCTGCGCGTCGGCAGGCGTGTACAGCACACGCGGCTTGCCGTCGCGATCGAACACGTAGATCGCCGAACTGTGGCTGACTTCGTAGCTGCCATCCTTGCTGGCGGGCTCGCGGGTGAACGCCGAGCGATAGCGCTTGACCAGGGCTTCGATGGTGCCCGGCTTGCCGGTGAGGCCGGTTGCATGCGAGTCGAACGCATTGACATAGGCATGCAGCACGGCGGGTGTATCGCGAGTCGGGTCGACACTGACGAACAGGATGCGCGCACCGTCGGCAAGTTTGCCCAGACGCTGCATCACCACATGCAGGTGGGCCATGGTCAACGGGCATACATCCGGGCAATGGGTGTAGCCGAAATACAGCAGTACCACCTTGCCGCGATAGTCCGCAGCGGACACCGTCTTGCCCTCATCGTTGGTCAGCGTGAACTCCAGCGCAGGCATGTGACCGGTGATGTTGGTCAACTTGAACGGTAACGGTGCCGTGCGATGGCAACTGCTCAGGAGCAGGCTGGCGACGAGCAGCAGTAGCAGGGCGACGGGGCGGGATTGGGGTGACTTCATGCGAGAATCCGTGAACTTCAGCCGTTCTAGCATACGCCAGCGTCTGCGGCATGAGGTTCAAATCGCCGGAATTCTGCATATGCTGCGACAACTTGTCCCTGTTCGTGTTGCGCTGCTGGTCGGCGTTGCCGGTGCCAGCGCAGTGTTGCTCGGCGCGTTTGGCGCGCATGCCTTGCGCGGCGTGCTCGATGCTGCGCATCGCGAGTTGTGGCACACCGCGGTGGACTATCACGTCTGGCATGCGCTGGCCCTGACGCTGGCGGTGGGGCTGGGTCGCGGTCGCAGCCGACGGACTGCCATCATGGCATTCGCCATCGGCATCGTATTGTTCAGCGGCAGCCTGTATGCGCTGGCGCTGGGTGCGCCACGCTGGTGCGGCATCATCACGCCCTTTGGCGGGGTGGCCTTCGTCGCCGGCTGGATTGCGCTGGGTCTGTCGCTGCGCGAATCAAGAAACTGAAAGCCTTCGTGCGAGGTCGGCGGACGCTCAACGCGACCGCTTGAGATACAGCAGGGTCGGTTGTCCCGGCCCCACGCAAACGGCGTTGACCAACTCCCAGCCGAGCGCGCCTTCGCGGTTGAGCGCATCGGTGGCTTCGTCATCGGTAGGTGTGACGATGAGCTTGAGTCCGCCACCACCATGCTTCAACGTGATCACTTTGTATTCCCAGGTTCCGGACATCGGTGGCTCCCTTGCGTGCCGTCAGTCGTTGTTGTCGTCGATGGTGGGTTCGATCTTGCCCGGCTTCAGTCGGCCGGATTTGCGCAATGCTTCGCGCAGCACGTATTCGATCTGTGCGTTGACGCTGCGCAACTCGTCATCCGACCAGCGCTGGATGGCATCCAGCACGTTCGCACTGATGCGCAGCGGGTAGGCTTTCTTGTCAGCAGCCATGATCAGTGGTCAATACAGCGTGCCGGTGTTGACCACGGCCTGCGTGCCGCGCTCGCCGCACAACACCACCAGCAGGTTGCTGACCATCGCTGCCTTCCGTTCCTCGTCCAGTTGCACCACGCCGCGCTGGCTGAGCTGATCCAGGGCCATCTCGACCATGCTGACCGCGCCTTCGACGATCCTGGTGCGCGCCGCGATGATCGCGCCGGCCTGCTGGCGTTGCAGCATCGCCTGGGCGATCTCCTGGGCGTAGGCGAGGTGGCTTATGCGCGACTCGATTACCTGCACACCGGCTTTTTCCAGGCGCGCCTGGATCTCGTCGCGCAGGTGGTTGTTGATCACTTCGCCGTGGCTGCGCAGCGACGGCTTGCGCTCGTCATGGGAGTCGTACGGATAGCTCTGCGCCATCTGCCGCAGCGCGGACTCGCTCTGGATGTGCACGTAGTTTTCGTAGTCGTCGACGCAGAACACGGCTTCGGCCGTATCCAGCACCTGCCACACCACGACCGCCGCGATCTCGATCGGATTGCCGTCGTTGTCGTTGACCTTGAGCTTGCCGCTTTCGAAATTGCGCACGCGCAGCGAGATGCGTTGCTTGGCGTAGAACGGGTTGGTCCAGCGCAGCCCTTCCTGGCGCACCGTGCCCGCGTACTTGCCGAACAGCTGCAATACCTGGCCCTGGTTGGGTGCGACCTGGAAGAAGCCCTTGAGCATGAAGGCGGTGATGAACTCGAGTGCGAAGCCGGCGACGATGCCGATGCCGTTCTGGGACGGCGCGGAAACCAGCAGCACGAAGGTGGCCAGTCCGAACAGCACGATGCAGACACCGACAAAAGGAATGCCGGCCACCGAAAACCCGTTGCGCTCGTTCATGGGATGATCCTCTGGATGATACGATAATTAGATATCAAAACGATATCAATTCGCAAGACCCTTTCGTGCGCGTGATCGACAGCGGACGGCAGCGCAGGCCGGCCCGTACAATGCGCGTTTCGCCAGGAGCGCCTCGATGAAACCATTCGGCACCCCGTATACCGATCACGCCTTGCGCGTGCTGTTGCTCGGCGCAGGCGAGCTGGGCAAGGAGGTGGCGATCGAGTTGCAGCGCTATGCGGTGGAAGTGATCGCGGTGGATCGCTATGCCGATGCGCCGGCGATGCAGGTGGCCCATCGCAGCCATGTGATCGACATGCTGGATGGCAATGCCCTGCGTGCGGTGATCGAGCTGGAAAAACCCGATCTGGTGGTGCCCGAGATCGAGGCGATCCACACCGCGACCCTGATCGAGCTGGAGAAGCAGGGGCAGCGGGTGATTCCGACGGCGCGGGCGGCGTGGCTGACGATGGATCGGGAAGGTATCCGCCGCCTGGCTGCCGAGGAGCTGGGATTGCCGACCTCGCCGTATCGCTTCTGCGACAGCGAAGCGGAATATCGCGAGGCGGTCGCGGCGATCGGCTATCCGTTCGTGATCAAGCCGGTGATGAGTTCCTCCGGCAAGGGTCAGAGCCTGGTGCGCGAGGCCGAGCAGTTGCAGCAGGCCTGGGACTATGCGCAATCGGGTGGCCGTGCCGGCAAGGGCAGGGTGATCGTCGAAGGTTTCGTCGCATTCGACTACGAGATCACCATGCTGACCGTGCGTCATGTCGGCGGCGTGAGCTTCTGCGCGCCGATCGGCCACCGCCAGGAAGATGGCGACTACCGCGAATCGTGGCAACCGCAGCCAATGAGCGAGATCGCACAAGTCGAGGCACAGCGGCAGGCGGCCTTGGTGACGGCCGCGCTCGGCGGCTGGGGAGTGTTCGGCGTGGAATTCTTCGTGCGCGGCGATGAGGTGATTTTCTCGGAAGTCAGCCCGCGACCCCACGACACCGGCCTGGTCACCTTGATCTCGCAGGAGCTGTCGGAGTTCGCGTTGCATGCGCGGGCGATCCTCGGCCTGCCGATTCCGGTGATCCATCAGTACGGGCCGTCTGCATCCAGCGCGGTATTGCTCGAAGGCGACGGTCGTGGCCCGCGTTTTCACGGCGTGGCCGAGGCGCTGGCCGAACCGGATACGCAACTGCGCCTGTTTGGCAAGCCTTCGGTCAGTGGTCGCCGGCGCATGGCGGTCACGCTGGCTCGCGCCGATACGCTGGAAGCGGCGGTGGCCAGGGCCGTGCGGGCGAAGCAGTCGTTGCGCATCGAGCTTTGAAGGCGGCGGCTGGCCGCCGCCGATGGGTTAGGCTTGAATCATCGAGTTCGACAACAGGGGCGATGAGATGGAATCGACGGGATTTGCGCATTGGCTGGTCGTGCTGGTGGAAACCAGTGTGTTGCTGGTATTGCTGCTGCTGGCCGTTGGCGTGCTGGTGTTGATGGTGACCTGGGTGATCGACCGCAACCAGACCTCCAACGCCGTCTTGCGCAACTTCCCGGTGATCGGCCACTTTCGTTACTGGTTCCTGCATCTGGGCGAGTTCTTTCGCCAGTACCTGTATTCCAGCGATCGCGAGGAGTTGCCGTTCAACCGCGCGCAGCGGGTATGGGTCTATCGCGCGGCAAAGAACGCCGAAAACACCAATGCCTTCGGTTCCACTCGCGACCTGCGCAAGGAAGGCGTGCCATTTTTCGTCAATGCGCCGTTCCCCTCGCTCGGCGACCACCATGTGGAGCCGAAACCGGTGCGGATCGGACCGTATGCGCGCGAGCCCTACGATCATGCGGCGTTCTTCAATATCTCGGCGATGAGCTTCGGCGCGTTGTCGGCGCCGGCTGTGCGCGCGCTGTCGATCGGTGCCGCCAAGGCCGGCATCTGGATGGATACCGGTGAGGGCGGGCTGGCGCCGTACCATCTCGAAGGCGGCTGCGACATCGTGTTCGAGATCGGCACCGCCAAATACGGTGTGCGCACGCCCGACGGCAAGCTCGATGACGACAAGCTGCTGGCGATCTGCGCGCACAAACAGGTGAAGATGGTCAGCATCAAGCTCGGCCAGGGTGCCAAGCCGGGCATGGGCGGCCTGCTGCCGGGCGCCAAGGTGACCGAGGAAATCGCGGCCATCCGCGGTATCCCGGTTGGCCAGGATTCGCAGAGCCCGAATCGCCATCTGGACATCGCCACGGTGGCGCAACTGATGGACAGCATCGCGCATATCCGCCAACTCACCGGCAAGCCGACCGGCTTCAAGGCGGTGTTCGGCGGCATGGCGTGGATCGAGCAATTGTGCGATGAAGTCGATCGGCGCGGTGTCGAAAGCGCACCCGATTTCATCATCGTCGACGGTTCCGAAGGCGGCACCGGTGCGGCACCGCAGACCCTGATGGAAGGCGTCGGCCTGCCGCTGCACGAGGCCTTGCCCGAGCTGATCGATACCCTGATCCGACGTGGCCTGCGCCAGCGCATCAAGGTGATCTGCTCGGGCAAGTGCATCACCGCCTACGACGTGGCGCGCGTCATGTCGGTCGGTGCCGACTTCGTCAACTCGGCGCGCGGTTTCATGCTGTCGCTGGGTTGCATCCAGTCGCTGCAGTGCAATCGCAACACGTGCCCCACCGGCATCACCACGCAGAACCCGAAGCTGCAGCGTGGCCTGGTGGTTACCGACAAGAGCGAGAAGGTCTACCACTACGCGAAGAACGTGATGCACGAAGTCGGCATCATCGCGCACAGCTGCGGGGTCGACGATCCACGCCAGCTCGACCGCAGCCATTGCCGGGTGGTCGGCGACGACGGCATTTCGATGCCGCTGGAGAAGCTGTTTCCGTATCCGAAGGAGCAGGAGCGGCGCGCGTCGCTGGACGTCCAGGCCGGATAATCCACGAAGCAGTGCGTCGACTCGAACCACATCTTGATGGGGCTGGTTTTCGTCAAGGCGGTGGCGCCATCGATCATGTGTTCGGGGCCGAGCCGATGTTGTTCGCTGCCGAAAGGATCACCTGACTGTTCTTCCCTGATATTGCGCGAGCGCGAGCGCGGAGCGGGCCCTCGGGGACCGCTGCACGGGTATTCCGCAACACACTGCGGAATATCGCATTACTCAGCAGTCAGAAATATAGGCAACAGTAGGGTGTTGGAAAAACGAGCGGATCAGTGCGGGGCGGCTCGCCATGTCGGCGAGCTGTGCGTGCACTCGATCAGCCAGCTTCTCGCCGGTGCGCAGTGGTTGTCGTGC
>DATMTH010000171.1:0-33756 GCA_035564915.1 Rhodanobacter sp. | reverse complement strand
AATGACGGCTTGACCACTGAGCAGATTGATACCGCACATATCACGCAGTTGTTGCGTGACGGTCATGCCGAACTGGCCGAGCAGGCCTGTCGCCGCGTACTGGAACGGCAACCCGAGGACGAGAGCGCACTGACCCTGCTGGGTGTCGCCTTGCAGTATCAAGGGCGCCCACGGCACGCGGCGGCCGTGCACGAACGGCTGACTGTGTTGTATCCGGATCAGGTGGGGCATTGGACCAACCTCGGCACCGCGTTGCGCGAGGGGGGGCTGTGGCAGCAGGCCGAGGAGGCCTATCTGCTCGCCTTGCGGCTGGATCCCGGCAACGCGGGCATTCAGGCCAATCTCGGTCTTTTCTACAAGGAAGCTGCCGACTACGGCAAGGCGAGGCAGTACCTGGAACAGGCCGCACGGCAATTGCCCGACGATGCTGAAATATGCATCTACGCCGCGATGGCCTGCTGCGAATGCGGTGACAACGCTGCAGCCGCCGCGCTGGTGACGGCGTGGCGTCAATGGCTGCCGCTGAATGATGATTTGACGATCGATCTGGCGTGGATGTTCACCCAGATGGGCCGTATTGCCGATGCCGAGCAATTGCTGGGCAATTCCATGAAGCTCGACGGTGCGCGACCACGCACGCTGGCGCGCATGGTCGGCTTGCTGGAGCGGGTCAACCGACTGGATGAAGCCGACGTGATTCTGGCCAGCTTGCCGGATCCGGAAAGCCTCGCCGACCCCGTGGATCAACTCGAGGTGATCAGCGCGATGGGCGTGATGGCCATGCGCGGACGCGATGCCGCCGCGGCCCGTGCGTTGCTGCAACGCTTGATCGCACTCACTACGGAAACCAACCACCTCGGCAACCTGTACTTCTCGCTGGCCAAGGTGTGCGACAAGCAGGGGGATACCGCCGCCGCGATGGATGCACTGGCCAGGGCGCACGCCGCGCAAATGGTCAAGGCCGCACAATTGGTGCCCGAATTGCTGTTGCCTGGAGTGCAGCCGCTATCGCCAGCGCTGATTCGCATGACGCCGGCGCAAGCCGTTGGCTGGACAGCGCCGCCGCGCGTCGATGGCGAGCCGTCATCACCGATATTTGTCGTGGGCTTTCCCCGTTCGGGCACCACCATGCTGGAGCAGATGCTGGATGCGCACGCGTCGCTGGCCTCGATGGACGAGCAACCCTTCATGCAGGCGGTGAGCGAGCGCGTGCTGGAACTGGGTATCGTGTATCCCGAGGCATTGGGCGATCTCGACGCGGCCACCTGCCAATCGTTGCGACAGCACTACTGGGACCAGGTCGGCACTGTAGTCACGCTGCATCAGGGCCAGCGACTGGTCGACAAGAATCCGCTGAACCTGCTGCACCTGCCACTGATCCATCGGCTGTTTCCCGAGGCATCGATCATCCTGGCGCTGCGCCATCCCTGCGATGTGATCCTCAGTTGCTACATGCAGAATTTCCGCGCTTCCGGATTCCAGGTGCTCTGTTCGTCACTCGAGCGCCTCGCGCGTGGTTACGTCAACGGCATGCGTTACTGGATCCATCACGAGCAGTTGTTCAAACCGCAGGTGCTTCATTTGCGCTACGAAGATCTGCTCGATGATTTCGACGCCGAGGTTGAACGCATCGGCACGTTCATCGGTATCGATGACGCGGCCTCGCTGCGCAATTTTCATCAGCATGCGCAGCAAAAGGGCTTCATCAGCACGCCAAGTTATGCGCAGGTGGTGCAGCCGCCGAACAAATCCGCCGTGGGCCGCTGGCATCGATACGAGCAGGAGTTCGCACCGTTGCTGCCGATCCTGAAAGACGTCATGGAGCATTGGGGTTATGACTGCTGAACAGTCGTCCGGGGCGATTCTTCCGATCATGGATTTGCGCAATTACGTGCAGACTTTCGACGGTGCGCTGCCGGCGGCCTTCTGTGAGCAGTTGATCGAGTCATTCAAGCAGACGCCGGACAGACATATCGTGCGCCCGCCAGGCTGGCGGGCCGGCCTGGACGCCAGTTCGTGGACCGAACTCGATGTGTCGGCACTGGCCGACAAGGCCTTCCTGGGCTTCTTCTACAAGCAGATCGACGAGTACCTGGCGAGGTACAACCAGCGCGTGGGCCTGACCATACCTGTTCCTGCCTTGCCATCGATTTCGCCAATCCGGATCAAGCGCTACGTGGCCGGTACCGGCGAGGCGTTCCAGCCGCACTTCGACGCAATCTACGAAGTGTCGAACCGCTACATGGTTTTTCTGTGGTACCTCAATGACGTCGACGAAGGCGGCGAGACGGAATTCTGCGATCTCGGCATCTCGGTGCCCGCGCGTGCCGGCAAGCTGCTGATGTTCCCGCCGTACTGGATGTACCAGCATGCCGGTCGACCGCCGCTGTCGGGCGACAAGTACATCATTTCCCTTTACCTGCTGTTTCCGCAGAAGTGATGAGCACGAGTTTTCGATCTGTGTGGCGGATGGAGATACCTGGCGTCATGGCGATGAGTGCGGTCGTATCGTGGAAACAGCGCGCTTGAATACCCCGGTCAACATACCATCCGGCACCCAGATGAGCGATGCGTCGAATCCGGACTGGGTACCTGACAGTGACGCGTCTGCGAGCGTCGACAGCTGGCTTTCAGGTGCCATGGCACGTGGATCGCAAGTCGCCTTGCGCGAGTTGGGCGAGCAACTTGAAACCGCCGGGCCAGAGGTCTGGCTCGGCTTTGCACGTATCGTTCTGCAACGCGGCTATGCGCCCCTGGCGGCGGCGATACTGGCTCGTTCGCTGGCGACCCATCCCTTGTCCGTACCCCTTCGCCACTGGCACGCCAATGCGGCATGGCAAGCCGGCGATGCGGGCACGGCAGAAGCCGGGCTGCGCCAGTTGCTGGCTGAAACCACGAATGCCGATGCCGCAATGTTGCTGGCACAGCTATTGCGAGGCCAAGGCAGATTGAATGGTGCCGCCGCTGTCCTGGCCGATAATGCCGCGGCGATCGGTGACACGCCAACCGTGCTTGGCTGGGCCCAGTTCATGCGCGAATGTCAGCGTCAGGATCTGGCACTGGACTGGTGCGAGCGCGAACTGGATCGGGGTCATGATGATCCACGCCTGTATTTTCTGGCAGGCAACCTGGCGCAGGAACTGGGTCAGTTTGACCTCGCTCGCAAGCACTATCTGGATGCGCTTGCCCATGGCATCGATCAGAATCGCTGGTTCGTGCTGGGCAGTCTTGCTTCGGTTGGACGCTATCGCGATCGTGCGCACCCGGATTTCGCGTTGTTCGAACAGGCCATCCGGAATCCGGCACTGTCGCCGCGCGCGCGTGCAGCCGTGCTGTTTGCGCAAGGCAAGGCATGCGACGACATTGGCGACCATGCGTCTGCCGCCGCGGCCTGGCGCAAGGCAAACGCGTTGATGCGACCGTTGACCCCGTGGCTGCGCTCGCAGTGGCAGCATTTCGTCGCATCGCGTGTCGCCGCGCGGCCGCTCCCGGTTCATCGAGGCAAAACGGATTGCATGCCGGTTTTCGTGGTCGGCTTGCCGCGTAGCGGCACCACCCTGGTGGCCGAATTGCTGGGACGTCATCCCGATGTGTGCAATCGCGGCGAGCTGCCCCTCATGGGCTACCTGGCCGAACGCCTCGCGACCTTGAACGATGCACAGCAAGCGGCAGGCATCGGGGACGCTGCAGCGATCTATCTGGCGCATTTGCAACGCGACGATGCCCGCGCATCCGCCTACATCGACAAGAATCCGCTCAACTTCCGCTATCTGGACGCGATTGCCGCGCTGCTTCCCGGCGCCCGCGTGATCTACTGCCGGCGCCAGCTGCGCGACACCGCGCTGTCGATCTGGAGCCAGCTCTTTGGCAACGACGAATATGGCTTCGCCAACGACTTCCATGACATTGCGGCGCTGGCAAGCGGGTGCGATACGTTGATGGCGCACTGGCAGCGCAGCTTGCCGCTATCCATTGTCACGCTTGATTACGAGCAGGTCACGGCGGATCCCCGGGGCACCGTGGCGCGACTGACCGCCCAGCTCGGGCTGGCGCCGTTTGATCCGTCGCAGGTGGGCCAAGGGGCGCCGTCGGTGATTACTTCAGCCAGCCAATGGCAGGCGCGCCAGCCGATCCATCGCCGCTCGGTCGAGCGCTGGCGAGCCTACGCCGATGATCTTCCCGAATTGACGGCTTTGTTCGCGCAGTAGCAACGCGTTGGCCAGCGTGGGTCAGGCTGCGGCGCTGGCGTTGAAGTCACCGATTGCCGCGACCAGGTCGGCGACCGCTGCGCGCTCGGCTTCGCTCAGATCCGGATTCCAGCTATCAAGGATTAGAACCACGCGGGTCTCGCTGCTGCGGTTCCACGCTTCATGTTCGAACGTGTCGTCGAAGGTCACGCAGCGATCGGGCTGCCAGACGTGGATGTCTCCACCCACGCGCAAGGCGCAATCCGGTGGCACGATCAACGGCAGATGGGTCACCAGACGGGTGTTGGTGACGCCGCGGTGCGGGAGAATGTGCGTGCCCGGTCGCAATACCGAGAACAGGGTCTCGGGCGCGTGATCGCGGATCTTCACCAGCTCGGCACTCTCCAGCATGGCGGCAGTTTGAGGGCAGCGTTCACAGTGTGCGTCGTAGCGCGTTCCGTGCCGATAGAAGAAGAAAGCGTCCCAGGCCGCCGCCTGGTTTCCGGAGGCACGGAGATAGCCGTCGATTTCCTCGCGCAGGCCGGTCTGCAGGAACGACTCCAGGTTGCCCTCGTCGGCCATGACCGTGCGCAGTTCCTCTCGAATCGCTGCCGCCCCGGCTTCGAGTGCGGCCTGCCATGGGAATCGCTCGCGCGGGTAATAAGGTTGCGCAGGTACGCCGGGAAAATACAGAAACTTCGGCGCCTGTCGCGGGTCGGGCAGGTTGGCGGGTCGTTCGTGCAGATAGATCGCCAGACACTCGTCAACGCGAGCCAGCTCCGAGCGGCCGTAACGCTGGCGCAAGGGCTCGATGACCGCATCGAACAGCGCACGACGTCCGGCATCGATGTAATCCATCGCGCGCTTGACGGTGGCGCGCAAGTCCGGCGCCGTCGAGGCGTCGCTCAGCCAGCGGCCCTGCGCCTGTGCGGCCTGGATCGCATTGAAATAGGCCAGCAGTGCGTCGTGTGATTCGCCGAGTTGCTCCAGCGCAATGGCCACGCGCAGGCGTGCCATGAACATGTTCGGTGCCAATGCGAGACAGCGACGAAGCGTATCGACCGCCGCCGTGAAATCACCGCGACCCATTTGCACCGTACCAAGCTGATTCAGTATGGCCGGATCGTCCGGGCTCGCCAGATGGGCGCGCGTCAGCAGTTCGAGCGCCTGGGGCGACTCGCCGCGTGAAAGATGCTGGCTGGCGATGAATTGCAGCGCTTCGGTGTCATCGGGCTTGGCTGCCAGCAGGCGCTTGAACGTTTGCTCTGCCAGCAGCAAGTCGCGATTGCGCCGTTGCATATGGGCCCGTTCACGCAAGGTGTTTGCGGGATTGCTGCTGGATTCATCCATTGCGCGGGCTCATCTGAAGAGGGCCGAGGCTCAGTAACGCGGCACGCTGCTGTCGACTTCGCCCGCCCAGGCATCCATGCCGCCTTCGACATTGGAGACATCGCTGAAGCCGTGCGCGGCGAAGCGCTCGGCCATGGCGCGGCTGCTGACGCCGGTGTGGCAGATGAACGCCAGCGCGGTATCTTTCGGCAGTGCGGCGAGCTTTTCGTAGCCTTCCTCTTCCAGTACCCGCGCCTGTGCCAGGGCCGGGGCCTGGGCCAGACCGGCGGCTGGACGAACATCGATCAGGGTGATGTCGCCAGCGACAAGCCGCGCCTGCAACTCCTGCACGCTGAGCGACTTGATCACTTGCGCGCCGGGGAATTTCAGGCTCAGGCCTTCGCCCTGCACGGTGGATACCCAGTCGATCACGATGCCGCGTGCGCGCTGCGCGCTGGCCGGATCGAAATGCACTTCGAGGCCATTGGCGTGCGCCACGATATCGTGCGCGCCGGCGGGCGCCAACTGGAAGCCGGCGCTGTGGTCGGGGCCGATTTCCAGATGCAGCGCCACGCCCTGTGCGTTCGCCGTGCCTTGGCGGATCGCCTCTGCAGCCGCGTCGGTGATGGTGATTTGCGGTGGTGTGCGATCCGGCGCGGCAACGCCGAACAGGGTGTGCAGTTCGCCGCTGCCATACATCTGGCTGATGATGTCGGCACCACCGACCAGCTCGCCCTCCACGTACAGCTGCGGAATCGTCGGCCATTCGCCGAACAGCTTGATGCCTTCGCGAATTTCAGGATCGTCCAGCACGTTGACGGTGTGGTATTCAGGCAGCAACTCGTTGAGCGTATTGGTGGCGGCGGCGGAGAAGCCGCACATCGGTTGCTGCCGGTTGCCCTTCATGAACAGCACCACGCGGTGCTCCTTGAGCAGGGTTTCGATGCGTTCGCGAGTGCCGGGGTCGAGCGACATGGCGTGATTCCTGAAAATCGGGGAGGAGGCCGCACATGATACCGCGCCTGGGCCAGCGGTCGGCCTGATCCCGGTCAGCTTGGCAAGGAGCAACAGGTTTCGGTGCATTGTTGGAGCGGCTTCAGTCGCGAACGCTCCCGCACGCGCCCAACAGCATCGCGGCTGAATCCGCTCCAACAAGGTTTCGGCGTCAGGACCGACTGCGCAGTACCTGCGACACCAGCGGCTCGATCGCCCGGACCCATAGCGCGTATTGGGCAGCGGATGGATGCAGCCCATCGTCGGCGACGAGGCCGGGATGTGCACGCGAGATCCCGGTGATATCGACGAAATGAGCGCCGGTTCGGCCGGCCTCGTCGGCGGCGATCCGATTGAAGTGATCCAGTGCCACCGCGATTTGCGCGGGATCGCGCCCCTGCTCGCGGGCAAAGCGGGTGACACCCCAGTCGGGAATCGAGACCACCACGACTCGCCCGGGGCGGTTGCCGCCCAGCTGGATCGCCTGCTGCAGCAACGTCGTGAACTGGGTGTGGTACTCGTCGGCCGGGCGTCCGCGATACTGGTTGTTGACGCCGATCTGCAAGGTCACCAGGTCGTGCGGCGGTGCCAGCTCGGCCTCGGCCATGCCCTGCGCCAGCTCATCGGTAGTCCAGCCGGTGACCGCAACGATGCGGGGGTCGCCGATGATCACCCCGGCCTGGCGCAGGTTCTGTACCAGCAGTGCCGGCCAGCGCGCGTCGGCGGCCACCGCTTCGCCGATGGTGTAGGAGTCGCCGAGGGCGAGGTAACGCAGTGGTGGTGGCGCAGGCGTCATCGGCAACGGCGGTCAGGCGACTGCGACGACGGCGTCGGCCGATTCCTCGGCCATCCGCGCCAGCACCCGCTCGATCCGCACGAAAACTTCCTGCAGTTGCGCCGGAGGCGGCAGCAGGGTCAGCCGGAAATGCCGGCTGCGCGGCACATTGAAACTGCTGCCAGGCACCACCAGCACCGATTCTTCCTCAAGCAGCCGCAGTGCGAACGATTCGTCGTCGAAGCGCGCGATGCGGTCGGCCCGCACTTGCGGGAAGGCGTACAGCGCGCCACCCGGGGTGGCCAGACGCAGATAGTCGCTGGCAGCCACGCCCTCGAGTACCGCGCGGCGTGCCTCGTGCAGGCGGCCGCCCGGAGAGGTCAGCGCGTCGATGGTGGCGGCGCTGTGCAGCGCCGGTTCCACCGCCCATTGCGCGGTGACGTTGGCGCACAGGCGCAAGGCCGCCAGCAGTTGCAGCGCATCGCGGTAATTCGCGGTACGACGGGTATCCCCCGACAGGCTCATCCAGCCGACCCGGTAGCCGCAGGCGCGATGGACCTTGCTCAGGCCGCCGAAGCTGAGGCAGGGCACTTCGGCGGCGATGTCGGCCAGCGGCTGGAAGCGGGCGCCGTCGTAGAGGATTTCGTCGTAAATCTCGTCCGACAGCAGCAGCAACTGATGCCGTGCCGCGATCGCCACCAGCTGCTGCAACAGTTCGCGCGGATACACCGCGCCGGTCGGGTTGTTCGGATTGATCAGCACCAGCGCGCGCGTGCGTGGGGTGATCAACGCCTCGACCTCGTCCGGATCGGGCAGGTGGTCGTGGCTGGCGGGGCAGCGGTAGTAGCGCGGCTGGCCGCCGTTGAGAATGGTTGCCGCGCTCCACAGCGGGTAATCCGGGCTCGGCAGCAGCACTTCGTCGCCTGGCTGCAGCAGGGCGCGCAGCGAGAGATCGATCAGTTCGCTGACACCATTGCCGATGAAGATGCGCTCCGGTTCGACGCCGCGGGCGCCACGTGCGCGCTGTTGTGCGGCGATCGCCTCGCGTGCGATGTCCAGACCCTGCTCGTGACCGTAGGCTTCGCTGTCATGCAGGTGGCAGGCGATGGCTTCGCGCAGGTGTGCTGGCGCCTCGAAGCCGTAGCGGCCCGGGTTGCCGATGTTGAGTTTGATGATGTCGAGGCCGGCGGCTTCCAGTTCGCGCGCGCGCCGGGTCAGCGCGCCACGGATTTCGTAGCGGACGTCAGCCAGATGTGCGCTGGGGGTAATCGGTGACAACGCGGCCATCCTTCATGATCGTTGACCGGCCCGATTGCCGGCAGCTCGATGCTAGCAGCGTGATGCAGTGCAGCGCGAGCCCGAAAAGAGGCAAAATGCGGTTCATCGCCGGGCCATGCCCGGGCAGGGCATAATCGGCCCACCATGCATACAGACCCTTCGCCATGAGTGATGCCGAGACGATTCAGCGGTTGCGGCATATTGGCTGGCGTGGTGACGAGCTGCCCGCCGACGGCCGGCGCCTGGCCCGGGTGGTGGCCCAGCATCGGGCCGGCTATGAATTGCATGACGGCCAGACCCTGTTCGGTGCCCAGCCGGACGGGCGTTTCCTCAAGCGGGGCATCGATCCGGCCGAGCGGCCGGTGGTTGGTGATTTCGTTGAAGTGGCCGACGGTGCACCGCCACACATTCTCACCGTGGCGCCACGGCGCAGCGTATTGTCCCGCGCCGCCGCCGGCGAGCGTTACGAACGTCAGCTGATCGCCACCAATATCGACTACGTGCTGGTATTGACCGGACTGGATGGTGACTTCAATCCCGCGCGCATCGAACGCTACCTGTCGCTGACCGAGGATTCCGGCGCCCAGCCGGTGGTGTTGCTGAGCAAGCTGGACACCCGCGACGATGCCGCCGCACGGATCGTGGCATTGCGTGAGCGGCTGCCCGATGCCACGCCGATCCATGCGTTGAACTGCAAGGATCCGGCGAGCGTGGCTTTGCTTGCGCCGTATCTGCAGGCAGGCGACAGCGCGGTGCTGGTCGGCTCGTCGGGCGCCGGCAAATCCACCCTCACCAACACCTTGCTGGGCAGTGCCACCATGGCCACGGCCGCCGTGCGCAACCACGACAGCCGCGGCCGCCATACCACCACCCATCGCGCCCTGCTGCAATTGCCCAGCGGCGGTTGCCTGATCGACACCCCGGGCATGCGCGAGCTGAAACTCACCGGCGAGGAAAATCTCGACCTGTTCGCCGACATCGACCTGCTTGCCGAGCAATGCCGCTTTGCCGACTGCGGCCACGGCAGCGAACCGGGCTGCGCGGTACAGGTGGCGCTGGATACGGGCGAGCTGACCGCCGAGCGCTGGCGCAACTACCTCAAGCTGCACGACGAACGCGAGGAACAGGCCGCCACGCTCGAAGCGCGCCTGCGCCGCCAGCGCGGTGGCCGGCCGATCGAGCCGCCGCGAGGGCATCGCGGTCAACGCGAACGGGATTAGGCGGAGCGAACGTCGGCCATGCATGCGCGAAACAACAACAGAACGCCGATCAGCAGCCGGTTTGGCCTGGCCATGCTGCTTCCCGCGCTGCTGGTGATCCAGCGGCGCGGGCGGGAAATCTCGCGCCAGGACGGCATCATTCCGGGCGTCGTGCCAGCATCGGCCATGCCGGTGCTGGCCGCACTGTTTTCACGCCACGCGAAACATGGAATCCAGTTGCAATGACGATGGCTGTCGATCCAGCGCTGCAACGCTACGCCGCACTCGACCAGCGCCTGCTGGCGGCGGTGCGCGGCATCCACATCCTGCCCACCGTGGCATGGCCGGCGTCGCTGGAAACGCGCATGATCGAAGCCTACAGCCAGGGACGTTTCAGCCTGCCCGAGGTGAGCTATCGGGTGCCGGATCTGGCCGAGGCACGTGCCGAACTGATGGCCATCGAGACCGCGGCAGGCGGCAGCGACCCGCAGGATATCGATCCTCTCGGTGACTACCTGCGGCGCACCGCCGAATCGTGGCGGGTGGCGACACAGATGCTGGAAGCCGTGGGTACGGCGGGCGTCACCGCACCGTCGATCGCGCTGTACGGCAAGCCCGGCGACATCATCCCCGGCAGCCAGCGCAGCAATCTGGATGCGGCACGCTATTTCGTCGAGCTGTCCGATGAACTGGGTGCCGATCTGCTGGCCGACACAGAGAGTGTCAACGTCAGTGCCGACGCCTTGCGCGACGAGCTGGCGCGCACCCTGGACGCCTTCTTCGGCAGCGGCACGATCAGTGTCGAGGTCGACCCCGAGCTCACCGCCAAGGCGGCGGCCGGCGCGACCCGGATCCGTCTGCGCGGCGGTGCCAGTTTCAACGAATACGATCACCACCAACTGCTGGCGCACGAGGCTTTCGTGCATTCGCTGACCGCGTTGAACGGTCGCCGGCAACCCTTGCTGGCCTCGCTGGGGCGTACCTCGCCGCGGGTCACGGCGACGCAGGAGGGGCTGGCTGTGTTTGCCGAGCTGATGTCCGGTGCGATCGACATCGCCCGGCTCAAGCGGGTCAGCCTGCGCATCCTGGCGATCGACATGGCGCTCAATGGCGCCGATTTTGTCGAGGTCTACAAATACTTCAGTGCCTGCGGGCAGAGCGCGGCGGACAGCTTCCACTCGGCCCAGCGGGTGTTCCGCGGCGTGCCACCGGATGGCGGTGCTGCCTTCGCCAAGGACAACGTCTACCTGTCCGGCCTGCTCACCGTGCATACCTTCTTCCGTTGGGCGTTGAAGCAGCGGCGGATGGATCTGTTGCGGCATCTGTTCGCCGGCAAGCTAGCGTTGCACGATGTGATCAGCCTGCAGCCGCATTTCCAGTCGGGTGCAATCCTGCCGCCACAGTGGTTGCCGCCGTGGATGCAACATGTGCACGGGCTGGCCGGCAAGCTGGCTTTCTCGTTGTTCGTGAATCGCATCCACATGAATCGAGTACAGGAAGACGAGCTGCTGCTGAGCGTGTAGCGTTCGCCTTCGACGGGTCGGTTGGTGCCACCCGAGTGCTAATATCAACATTCGTCATCCGCGCTGGCGGGTTACGTTCCCTCACCGATGAAAGCGCATCCCATGGCTCTTCCCGAAGAACTTCGTCTCGCGGCGCTGCAATACCACCGTCTGCCGCGGCCTGGCAAAATCAAGGTCTCTCCGACCACCGCCCTGCTGACCCAGCGCGACCTCTCGCTGGCCTATTCGCCGGGCGTGGCGGCGGCCTGCGACGCGATCGTCGAGGACCCGACCTCGGCCGCCGAATACACCGCCCGCGCCAACCTGGTGGCGGTGATCAGCAACGGCACCGCGGTGCTCGGGCTGGGCAACATCGGGCCGCTGGCGGCCAAGCCGGTGATGGAAGGCAAGGGTGTGCTGTTCCAGAAATTCGCCGGCATCGACGTGTTCGACATCGAGGTCGACGAGAACGACCCGGACAAGCTGGTCGACATCATCGCCAGCCTGGAACCGACCTTCGGCGGCATCAACCTGGAGGACATCAAGGCGCCGGAGTGCTTCATCGTCGAGCGCAAGCTGCGCGAGCGGATGAAGATCCCGGTGTTCCACGACGATCAGCATGGCACCGCGATCATTGTCGGTGCCGCCGTGCTCAATGCACTGGAAGTGGTCGGCAAGAAAATCGAGGACGTGAAGCTGGCCACCGCCGGTGCCGGTGCGGCGGGCATTGCCTGCCTCGACATGCTGGTGGCGCTGGGGCTGAGGCCGGAAAACATCCTGGCCTACGACCGCGAGGGCGTGATCTATGTTGGTCGGGAAAATCTCGACCCGGACAAGGCGCGCTACGCGCGCGATACGGCCAAGCGCAGCCTGGCCGAGATCGTCGAAGGCGCGGATGTGTTCCTCGGCCTTTCCGCCGGCGGCATCCTCAAGCCGGAGATGGTCGCCACCATGGCCGAGCGGCCGGTGATCCTGGCGCTGGCCAATCCGAATCCGGAAATCACCCCGGAGGACGCCAAGCGGGTGCGCCCGGATTGCATCATCGCCACCGGCCGTTCCGATTACCCGAACCAGGTCAACAACGCCCTGTGTTTCCCCTACATCTTCCGCGGTGCGCTGGATGTCGGTGCCACCATCATCAACGAGGCGATGAAGCTGGCGTGCGTACGCGCGATCGCCACGCTGGCGCGGATGGAGGCGTCCGACCTGGGTGGCTATGGCGGCGAGGTGCCCTGTTTCGGGCCGGAATACCTGATCCCGCGGCCATTCGATCCGCGCCTGCTGGTGATGCTGGCACCGGCGGTGGCGCAAGCGGCGATGGACTCCGGCGTGGCGGCCCGACCGATGGCCGACATGGACGCCTACCGCGAGAAGCTGGGGCAGTTCATCTATCGCACCGGCCTGATCATGAAGCCGGTGTACGAGCGCGCCCGCGCCGATCTCAAGCGCGTGGCGTATGCCGAAGGCGAGGAAGAGATCGTGCTGCATGCAGTGCAGACGGTGATCGACGAACACCTGGCGCGGCCGATCCTGATTGGCCGTCCCGACGTGATCCAGGCCCGGATCGAGCGCCTGGGCCTGCGCATGCGCGCCGGTGTCGACTTCGACCTGACCAATATCAACGACGACCCGCGTTTCAACGACTACTGGCAGCAGTATCACGCGATCACCGAGCGCCGCGGCGTGACTCCGGCGGCGGCGAAGAATCTGCTGCGCTCGCGCCCTACCCTGATTGCCGCGTTGATGGTCGAGCGAGGCGAGGCCGATGCGCTCATCTGCGGCATGGTCGGGCGCTATCACAAGAAGCTCGGTTACCTGCGCAGCGTGTTCGGGCTCGACCCGGGCGTGTCGTGCACGTCGGCGATGAGCGGCGTGATCAATGACAAGGGTGCATGGTTCTTCCTCGACACCCATGTGCAGTGCGAACCGAGCGCCGAGCAGATCGCCGAGGCCACCTTGCAAGCGTGCTTCCGGCTCAAGCATTTCGGGGTCGAGCCCAAGGTGGCGCTGCTGTCGCATTCCAACTACGGCAGCCACGACAACCCCAGCGCGGCCAAGATGCGCAAGGTCTGGCAGATCCTCAAGACCCGTGCACCCAGGCTGGAGATGGATGGCGAGATGCAGGCCGACACCGCGTGGGACGAAGCCCTGCGTCAGCGCATGTTTCCGCATACCACGCTGAGCGGCCGGGCCAATCTGTTCGTGATGCCGAACCTGGATGCCGCCAACATCGCCTACAACATCGTGCGGGTGATGACCGACGGCGTGGCGATCGGGCCGATCCTGATGGGCGTGGACAAATCCGCACATATCCTCACGCCGGCCTCGAGCGCGCGGCGCATCGTCAACATGACGGCCGTGGCTGCGGTGGATGCGCAGATCCGCGCGGCACAGGGCGGGCGGCGCGGTTGAGGATCCTGCCGCAGCCAGGGTTGAACATCGGGTGTGCAGATCAGGGAAATCACGGATGAATGAAGTTCGACGATGGAGGCAGGCAGCAAAACGCATTGCGCCGCTTTATTGGCTCGCCGGGCTCTGGCGTTATGCGGGCTTCCGCATGCAACTTGCACGCGCGAACCGGGTCGATCCAGGCAATCCCGACGCGCGCCTGCCACCGCCGATGCTTCGTTATCGGGTGCATCGGGCGCTCGATGCGGAAAGTTACCTGCGCAACGGTCAAGCCATTGCGCGCTGTCTCGTCGATGCACTGAACAAGCACGGTGCCACCCTCAGGCACAGGGTCGTACTGGACTTCGCCTGCGGTCCCGGGCGGGTCATCAGCGAACTCGCCAGCGCGACCGAATCCTGTTCATTGCATGGTTCGGATATCGACGCCGAGGCGATTGCGTGGGCAAGCGAAAACCTCTCGTCGGTGGCGGAATTTTCGACCAACACGACATCGGCGCCCACGGACTACCCCGATGCCATGTTCGACGTGATCTACAGCGTGTCGCTGTTCACTCATCTGAATACCGCTGCGCAGGACGAATGGCTGGCCGAAATGCAGCGATTGCTCAAGCCCGGCGGCACGCTATTGGTGACTACCCATGGCCGCTTCACGCTCGACAGCTGCACACCCGACGAGCGGGCGGCTTTGCAGCGGGAGGGCATCGTCTACCGAACCGATCACAAAGGTCGTTTCAAGGTGGACGGCCTACCCGACTTCTACCAGACCACCTTCCATACCGTGGATTATGTGCAGCGGCATTGGGGGCGTTATTTCTCCATCGTCGAGCACATCGAGGGCGGCTTGAACGGGCACCAGGACATGGTGGTGATGCGCAAGCGAGCTACAGCCGCAAGTTGCCTGGAAGCTGCGCATCCAGACTGACAGGGAGCGTGGCAGCGACGGGTTGTCCATGCGTGAGCGCATGGCGGGGTAATTGGCGGTCAACCAGTCACGCGCTAAACTCAAGGGCTGCTGCGCTACAGCCCCGACGGCGCGAATCACGTTCAGGCACGCAACCGTGCCGTGGAGACAACATGGATCAGCTCGACGATATCCTCAACCAGGACATCGACCCCACCGAAACCCGTGAGTGGATCGATTCGCTCGATGCGGTGATCCATCACGATGGCACCGAACGCGCGCACTTCCTGCTCGAGCAGATGGTTGATACCACGCGTCGCTCCGGTGGCTACCTTCCATTCGATCCGACCACTGCGTACGTCAACACCATTGCGCCCGCCAACGAGGCGAAGATGTCCGGTGATGCCGCGATGGAGTGGCGGATCCGTTGCCTGATCCGCTGGAACGCGATGGCGATGGTGGTGCGGGCCAACCGCAAGCCGGGCGAGCTGGGTGGACACATCGCCAGCTTCGCCTCCAGCGCCACGCTGTACGACGTCGGTTTCAATCACTTCTGGCGCGCACCGAGCGCCGATCATCCCGGCGACCTGATCCTGCACCAGGGTCATTCCAGCCCCGGCATCTACGCGCGCTCGTTCCTCGAAGGCCGGCTGGGCGAGGATCAACTCGATCTGTTCCGCATGGAAGTGGCCGGTCACGGCCGCGCGCTGTCCTCGTATCCGCACCCGTGGCTGATGCCGGATTACTGGCAGGTGCCCACGGTGTCGATGGGGCTGGGCCCGATCCAGGCGATCTACCAGGCGCAGTTCTTCAAGTATCTCGAACACCGCGGCCTGATCCCCAAGAGCGACCGCAAGATCTGGTGCTTCATGGGCGACGGCGAGTGCGACGAGCCGGAGTCGCTCGGTGCGATCTCGCTGGCCGGCCGCGAGGGTCTGGACAACCTGATCTTCGTGATCAACTGCAACCTGCAGCGCCTGGACGGTCCGGTGCGCGGCAACGGCAAGATCATCCAGGAGCTGGAGGGCGTGTTCCGCGGCGGCGGCTGGAACGCGATCAAGCTGGCCTGGGGCAGCTACTGGGATCCGCTCCTCGCGCGCGACGACAAGGGCGTGTTGCGCAAGTTGATGATGGAAACCCTGGATGGCGAATACCAGGCCTGCAAGGCGTTCGGCGGCGCCTACACGCGCGAGCATTTCTTCGGCAAGTACCCGGAGACGCGCGAGATGGTCGCCAATCTCAGCGACGACGACATCTGGCGCTTGAACCGCGGCGGTCACGATCCGCACAAGGTCTATGCGGCCTACCACGCGGCATCCAACACCAAGGGCATGCCCACCGTGATCCTGGCCAAGACGGTCAAGGGCTACGGCATGGGCTCGGCGGGCGAGTCGCAGAACCCGACCCATCAGCAAAAGAAGCTGGACGAGGAATCGGTGCGGCATTTCCGCGACCGCTTCCAGATCCCGATCAGCGACGACAAGCTCAAGGACGTCCCGTACTACCACCCCGGCAAGGACTCGCCGGAGGTGCAGTACATGCTGGAGCGCCGTCAGGCATTGGGCGGCTTCCTGCCGCAGCGCCGGCGCAAGGCCGAGGCCAAGCTGAAGGCGCCGGAGCTGGCCGCGTTCGAGCAGATCACCAAGGGCACCGGCGAGCGCGAGATCTCCACCACCATGGCGCTGGTGCGCGGCATCAACCTGTTGCTGCGCGACAAGCAGCTGGGCGAGCGCGTGGTGCCGATCGTCGCCGACGAGGCGCGCACCTTCGGCATGGAAGGCATGTTCCGCCAGATCGGCATCTACGCGCCGTTTGGCCAGAAGTACAAGCCGCAGGATTCCGACCAGCTGCTGTACTACCGTGAAGACCAGAAGGGCCAGGTGCTGCAGCAGGGCATCAGCGAGGCCGGCGGCATGGCCTCGTGGATGGCGGCAGCGACCAGCTACAGCATCAGCAACCAGGCGATGCTGCCGTTCTTCATCTATTACTCGATGTTCGGTTTCCAGCGCATCGGCGACCTGTGCTGGGCCGCCGGTGACATGCGTGCACGCGGTTTCCTGGTCGGCGGCACTGCCGGCCGCACCACGCTCAACGGCGAAGGCTTGCAGCATGAAGACGGCCATTCGCACCTGATGGCCGGCGCGATCCCGAACGTCAAGTCGTACGACCCGACGTTCTCGTACGAAGTGGCCGTGATCCTGCAGGATGGCACGCGCCGGATGATGGCCGAGCAGGAGGACATCTACTACTACATCACCGTGATGAACGAGAACTACAGCCATCCCGACCTGCCCAAGGGCAGCGAGGAAGGCATCATCAAGGGCATGTATCTGTTCAAGGATGGCGGCAAGCCGAAGAAGAGCGAGCCGCGCGTCCAGTTGCTGGGTTCGGGCACGATCCTGCGCGAGGTGATCGCGGCGGCCGAGCTGCTGGAGAAGGACTTCGGCGTGAAGTCGGATATCTGGTCCTGCCCCAGCTTCATCGAGCTGCGTCGCGACGGTTTCGATGCCGAGCGCTGGAATCGACTGCATCCGGAAGCCGAGCCGCGCGTGCCTTACGTCACCGGCCTGCTCGACGGGCGTTCCGGTCCGGCGATTGCGGCTACCGATTACGTGCGCGAGTACGCCGACCAGATCCGTGCCTTCATGCCCGATGGCATGCGCTACACGGTGCTGGGCACCGATGGTTTCGGCCGCTCGGACACGCGTGCACACCTGCGCGAATTCTTCGAGGTCGATCGCTACTGGATCGCGCATGCCGCACTGGCGGCGCTGGCGAAGGATGGCAAGGTCAACGCCAAGGACGTCAGTCGCGCCATCAAGGAATACAAGCTCGATCAGGACAAGCCGAATCCGCTGACGGTCTGAACCAGGTCGTGATTCCCGCTGGAACCGGAAAGCCGCCGTCATGGCGGCTTTTCAATGGGCGTCTATTTGGCCAGCGCGTGCTGGATGGCTTCCAGTCCATGACCGCGGGTTTCGATGCCGTGACGTGCCAGCAGGCAACCAGCGAATACCATCGAAATGCTGATCAGCAGCGCCGACAGCATGAGGTGTTCAAACAGTCCGCAGACGCCCAGCACGGCGCCCAGCACGCCACCGAATTTGGAGGCGCCAGCGATCAGGCCGGCGCCGGTGCTGCGCAGGTGTGCCGGATAGATCTCCGCGGCGTAGGGAATCAGGGTGGCGATCACTCCGCTGACGCTCAGCAACAACACCACCGCAGCAGCAAGAATGACCGCGGGGGAACGCAGATGGGCGGCATCGATGGTCAGGAAGCAAAGCAGGGAAAGGGTCGTCAGCCCGATGAAAAGCACCAGCGTGCGGATGCTGCTCCAGCGCTGGTAGAGACTCACCACCAGCACGATGCCGGGCAGCGCCAGGATGGCCGAGCGCGCCAGCAGTGCCGCACATGCGCTCGCATCAATGCCCAGTTTCACCAGGTTTTCCGGCAGCCACAGCAGAAAGCCGAAATTGACCAGTCCCCAGGCCATCGCGCAAACCATCAGCCCGACGCTGATCGCGGCGTGTCGACCGCGTAACAGTTGCCGCATGCTGCCGCGCTCTCCGGTTGCCGGGTTGTCAGCCGCCTCGATGTCGCCCGTCACGGCCGTTGCCTGCGTTGCGCTGCAGAATCGCCGCAGCACTTCCCGCGCCTGCTCCGGCAATCCGGCCAGCGCAAGGAAGCGCGGCGATTCGGGTATGTATCGGTTGAGCAGCACGATCAGCGCACCGGTTGGCAGGTTGAGCAGCCACAGCGCGCGCCAGCCAAACGCTGGCTCGACTACGGCCGCCGCGCCAGACGCCAGCAGATAGCCGGCCGACGTGCCCACGCCGCCCAGTGCCACCAGCAACCAGCCACGATGGCGGGAAGGTATGGTTTCGGCCATCAGCGTGAAGGTGATCGGCAACATGCCGCCTGCGGCCGCCCCCATCATGAAACACATCAGCAGGTTCCAGCCGAAAGACGGCATCGCGCCGCAAATGGAAGTGCCCATGAACATCAGCGCGGACAAGATGATGCTGGCACGACGACCGAACAGATCGCCCAGCCGCCCCCATACCATCGAGCCTGCCGCGGTCCCGCTCAGCGCCGACAGCGCCAGCAGCCCCGCGGTGGCAGGCCCGATGCCGTATTCGCGGGACAGGCCCGGCATCACGAAGCCGATTGTGGCCGGTTTCATCACGTCCACCGCCAGCGCCATCGCAAGCACCCCGATCAGCTTCCAGTGTTCGCGATTGAGCGGCACATGATCGGCGGCATGGAATGGCAGCGGACTGCGTCCGGCGTGGGCCGTGCGTCGCATCTGCGCCAATCGCGGCATCAGTCCGTAACCGGCCAGCAGCACACCCAGAGGCACCAGCGCCATGCCGACCAACATGGCGTCATCCATCGGCATGCCGACCAGCTGGTAGTGCATCGGCGCCGCCATCGCCAGCATCGGCAGATGCGCCAGCACGCCGGTGACGATCATGGTGCAACCCAGCCAGAAGGCGGTGGGGTGGTGGAAGGTCAGCTGACTTGAATGCATGAAGCGGGCGGCCGGGCGTACCAGCGGTGCAGCTTAACAGCGACTCAGGCCAATCCGGTCATCATCAAGGCCGCCAGGACGACCAAACAAAAGCCCGCCGTCGGCGGGCTGATGCTCAGACCCTCGATCATCTGCATTCAATCATCGTCGACCATGGTGGGTTCAGTCGTCGTCGCTGCGAAACGCCTGCCGCAACAGCAGGAATGCACCGATGGTGCCGGCGACAATGGCGACCGTGGCGGCCGGATGCCGGTTTATCTGGCGACGCAGGCGGCGGTATTGATAATTCGCTTCGTCGGCGAAATCCTCGGTGGCATGGGACAGCTGCCGGCGGTAGTCGTTGCCGCGATTGCCGAAGCGTTCGCGGATGCGTCGCCGCCCGCGTTCGAGCAATCCTTGTGCGGCGTTGCCCGCGCCATTGGCGTATTCGCGTGCACGCTCACTGGCGTGTTGGGCAGTGTCACGAAGTTCTTGCTCGATATCACGGTTGCGCATGGCGGTCTCCTGAGGCAGCTGAATCTGCAGCCTGCCAGCACGGTCGTGACCAGCGCGTAAACAGGCTTGTTGCCTCCGCCGGCCGTGATTCAGGCGCCGAGCGCGTACTCGCCACCCCGTTCCAGCGCGCGTTGGTATGCCGGTCGTCCGTGGATGCGCTTGAGAAATGCGGTCAGGTGCGGATAGCCGCTGCCGAGACCGCCACGTGCGGCAAAGGCTTCCAGCGGAAAGCTGAGCTGGATGTCCGCGGCGCTCAACGATTCGCCGACGAACCACTCGCGCTCGCCAAGCTCACTCTCCAGATAATCCAGGTGCAGTTTCAGCTGGGGATCGGTGAACGTGCGATCGACCTTGTCGGCCACGCCACGGGCGATCGGCTTGACGAAGAAGGGCGCCGGCGCCGTCCTGATCCGGTTGATGACCAGCTTCAGCAGCAGCGGCGGCATCGCCGAACCCTCGGCGTAGTGCAGCCAGTAGCTGCAGCGCAACCGTTCCGGCGTGCCGGGCGGTGGCAGCAGCCTGCCTTCGCCGTAGGTCGCGGCGAGGTATTCGATGATGGCACCCGATTCGGCCAGGGTCAGTGCGCCGTCCGTGATCACCGGCGACTTGCCCAGCGGATGGATCGCACGCAGCTCGGGCGGAGCCAGCATGGTTTTCGGATCACGCCGATAGCGCTTCACCTCGTATGGCAGGCCCAGTTCTTCCAGCAGCCACAGGATGCGCTGCGAGCGCGAGTTGTTCAGATGATGGAGAGTGATCATTCGATAACGCCGGAAGCGGTGGACGGGAGGCCGGCGGAGCGGAACTCACGCCGGATCTGGGTGCTGTGCAGCCGCTTGATGATCCAGCCGAACAGCACGCTGAAACCGATCGCCATGATCGCGCCGAAGACCAGCATCGCCAGCATGAACCCGTGCATGCCGCTGGCGAATGGCGCAGGCGCGTCGGCCGGCAGGGCCATGCCCCGCTGCATCGATCCCATGAACCACCACGGCAAGACCAGGCTGAGCAACTGGTAGGCGATGGCAAAAGCCATCAGGCCGATGAACAGCCGGCGCGCCCAGTCGCGCCGGCGCAACAGGCCGATGGCGGCAACCAGCGTGATGATGGACAGCAGCAGGAACCCGCGGAAGAACCAGGCCATGTGGGTCATCATCCAGCTCATCGGTGCCGGTACGTTCGGCGGCAACGGCTGGGCAGCCAGTTGCTGCTGCATGGTGGGCAGAAACACCAACTGCAGCATCAGGTTCTGCAGCAACCCGATCAGGGTGGCGAAGCCGGCGAGGCAGACGAAGATCCAGCCCAGCACGTTGATGAAGCCGGAGCGGGCGACGGGCATGGCGGGTGGCACGGGCATCGGAGATCCTCCCCATCGAAGAAGGTCCAGCATGGGGGATCGGGCGCCGGGCGGCAACGCCGCCGCGCGCATCGGCTGCATGAGGGGCTGTCTATGGATCGAGCGTGGCTGTCCGTGAGAGCACCGATACCCCGGCTTCGTTGAATGCCTCGACCGCCACCACGTACTTCACGCCCTTGCTCAGCGACCGCAGTTCCAGCCGGGTCGGCTGGTCGGCGAAGCGCTGCCAGGTCTCGTGCAGACGATCGGCGGCAAGGCCCCAGCGCACGTTGTAGCCCACGGCGCCGGGTACGGCTTTCCATGCAATTTCGGCATCGCGCGCGTCGGCAAGCCGTTTCGCGGAAACCAGCTCGGGTGCTGCCGGCGACGGGCCATCGCCATGGCCGAACACGCGAAGGTCGGAGATGGCCAGGTGCTTGGCGCCGACATGGACGTGCACATACCGCACATAGCGAATATGCGCAGGCAGCGCGAGTTCGACGTACGCATTGGGCCGGTCACGCGCTTCGTGCGAGAGATCGGCCAGCATGTCCCAGTGGCTTCCGTCGACCGAGCCCTGCAGCTTGAACCGGGTGACGATGTCGGGCGCGTCGCCGTAGCGACCGGACTTGTAATCGGTGAAATTCACCTGCACCGCGCGCACGCTGCGCTGGCCGCCGAGGTCGACGGTAAGCGTCTGTCCCGGTGTGTTGCTGGCGGCGACCCAGTAGGTGCGCACGTTTTCGTCGGTGACCTGGTCGGCGCCGTGACCGGGCAGGGCGCTGGAGGCGGTGGCGTGCTTGTGCCACGACAGCAGCATCCAGCCGGTGAAGGTGCTCTCGCCGGGCTTGAGCTTGTGATCGGGCATGCGTTGCGGAAAGTCGCCGAAGCGCGTATCCACCCACATCTGGCCGTCGTCGTGGAAGCCGGCGGGGAACAGGTCGATGCGTCGCTCGAAGCGCCAGTTCACCGCTACCCACATCGTGCCGGAGTTCCAGTAGTTGCCGTGGCCGTCCTCGAAGGTCGAGCCATGCCCGGCACCCTGCACGAAGCCGCCGGGTTTGTAGCCGACCGGGTTGTACGGTGCGTAATGGAACGGGCCCAGCGGCTTGTCGCTGGTGTACACGCCGGTGGCGTAGACGTTGTATTCCGTGCCCGGTGCGGCGTATTGCAGGTAATACGTGCCGCCGTGCCTGTTCATCCATGCACCTTCGATGAAGGGCAGGGTCTTTTCATCGGTGTGGTCCTGGCCGAAACGCTCCCAGCCGTGTGCGTCTGGATGCAGCTTCAGCAAGGCAAGCGGCTTGCCGATGAAGGCCAGCCGCTTGCCTTCGCCTTGGCTGGCGTTACCGAGCTTGAGATCCATCTGGATGCCGTAGATCGGGTAGACGTTGGACGAGCCCCAGTAGAGGTAGGTCTTGCCGTCCTGATCCTGGAACAGGCCCGGGTCCCACGGGCCCGAGGGCAGGTCGCCCGGTTTCATCTGGAGTTCGTGCCCTGCCGGCGCCGCACCCGGAATCGCCGGCAACAGCCGCGTCCAGAAGTCCCAGTGGCCGTGGCCCGGATCGGTGGAAAACAGCAGCGGCCGCG
This sequence comes from Rhodanobacter sp., assembly GCA_035564915.1. Lineage (GTDB taxonomy): Bacteria > Pseudomonadota > Gammaproteobacteria > Xanthomonadales > Rhodanobacteraceae > Rhodanobacter. The sequence goes on along the minus strand of DATMTH010000171.1, from coordinate 11,231 downwards.
GCTCCATCGCCGCCTGCATCAGGAACAGCCGCCCGCCCGCCACCAGGGTCGCCGGTGCCACCGGTCCGTTGAACGGCCAACGATCAGGCTTGACGAAATTCCAGTGCACCAGGTCGTCCGAACGCCAGTAGCCATCGGCCAGGGTCTGGAACAGATACCAGGCGCCGCGATAACGCACGAAGGCAGGATCCGCACCGGTGCGGTAGGAGATGCCCTGGTTCATCTGTTCGTAGTTGTAGCGGTAATCGATGTCGATCGGATTGGTCCAGGTACGACCGCTGCCGACAGCCTGGTTGGCCAGGGCGGATCCGGCGCCGAGGCAGCCGGAGAGGAAGAAAACGAGCAGCGTGCAGGCGCGCCGAAGCGGGAGCATGGCCATGGCGAAATCGGAAGCGGGCATCCGCCGAGCATGCGCCGGAGAATTGCAACACGCAACGCAACCCCGCGGCGCAGTCGTCAGTAGATCTCGGCCACACAGCAGCGCAGGCTGCCACCGGCTTTCTCGATCTCGTCCAGTTCGACCGTGCTGACGGCAAAGCCGTATTCAGCGAGTGTCCCGCGCTGTTCCCGGGTGAGCGCGGCAGCGGCGCGGGTACTCATCCATACGCGCTCATCGCAGAGGCTGATCGCGTTCGCGGCGAATGCCTGCTTCTGCGCAGGCGTGAGCCGGATCGCGCGGTCGGCGTAGGCCTGCGCGATCGCCGCGGCCGCCGCCGGATCAGCGAAGCCGTCCGCCGCGATGATCAGGGCGCGGCTGGCCAGCAGCGTCAACACGACGTTGGTGTGGTACTCGGAGGCGGCCAGCTCGAAGCAGTAGGTCAGGCGCAGGTCGAACGCCTCGTGCATCGCCTGCGCGCCGGCCATGTCGCAGCGCTCGCTGAGTCCGCAATAGCCGACGCCGCGTGCGCGGTCGATGATCAGCGAACCGGTCAGCTCGGCCACCAGGCCGGTGCAACCGGACAGGTCGATCTCGTCATAGCCCAGCACATCGCCGAAGAAATCGCGGATATCGGCACGCCCGGCCTCGCGTTGGCGCACCGGATGGCGCATGCGCCCGACGATCAGCCGGCCTGGTGCCGTGGCGAACACGTTGTTGGGGAAAATCGCGTCGGGAGTCGCCGGGTCGCCGGGAAAGGTGAACACCGGCACATCCGCGCGCAGGGCTCGCGCCAGCGCCGCGTGCTGGGCCAGTGCCTTGAGTGGATCGACCGCCAGGCCGATGTCCATGTAGGCGTTGTCGCGCGCCGATTCCGCGGCGAGCGAGAATTCGGCCGGCGCCACCAGGAAGGCCGCCCGCGCGGTGGCCGCGGCGGCGGGCAATGGTGCCAGTCCGGCGAAGGCATCGAGAAATTCACGTGGCGAGGTGGTGATCAAGGGGGTGTGCTCCAGCGCTGGACCTACAGAGTATCCGCCGCCGGCTCGTCCGCGGCACTGGCCTCCACATGCAACTGCTGGCGTCGGCGCAGGCTGGGGAACATCGCCATCCACAATCCGACCACGACCAGGGTGCCGATGCCGCCGATGACGGTGGCACCTACCGCGCCGACCCATGCGGCCAGCATGCCCGACTCGAACTCGCCGAGCTGGTTGGAGGTGTTGATGAAGATAGCATTGACCGCACTGACCCGGCCGCGCATGTCGTCGGGCGTATCCAGTTGCACCAGCGCGCCACGGATCACCATGCTGACCATGTCGAACGCGCCCAGCGCAAACAATGCCAGCAACGACAGCCACAGCGTGGTCGACACCGCGAATACCAGGGTCGCCACACCGAAGCCGGCGACCGAGGCAAACATGAGCACGCCCACCCGACGTTGCATGTCGTGACGCGCCAGCCACAGCGACATCAGCAGCGCACCGACGGCCGGGGCCGCACGCAGCAGGCCCAGGCCCCATGGGCCGGTGTGCAGGATGTCCCTGGCGAAGATCGGCAGCAGCGCGGTGGCGCCGCCCAGCAGCACGGCAAACAGATCCAGCGAGATCACGCCGAGCACGTCCTTGCGCGCGCGGATGAAATGCACGCCGGCGAATACCGTCTTCAGCGTGGCCGGTTCCCGTCGCGGCGGCGCCTGTTCGTAGCGCAGCCTGGCCATCAGCGTCGCAGCGATCAGGTACAGCACGGCGGCGACCGTGTACACCACGCCGGGCCCGGCCACGTACAGAAAGCCGCCCAGTGCCGGCCCCATGATCATGGCCGCCTGGCCGGCCGAGGAGTTCACCGCCATCGCCCGCGGCAGGATCCGTGCCGGTACCAGCGCCGGCAGCATTGATTGCAGGGCAGGGAATTCGAACGCCTTGGCCACGCCGATCACGAACACCAGCGCGAGGATGCCGATTTCGTGGATGTGGTGGGTAAACGTCAAGGCAGCGAGCACGGCGATCGCCGCCCATTCGACGACCTGTCCGAGCAGCACGATGCGGCGCCGCTCGAACTGGTCGGCCACGTGTCCCGCAGGCAATGCCAGCAGCAGCGAGGGCACGAACTGAGCCAGGCCGATCAGGCCGAGATCGAGGGCGCGCCCGGTGATCGCATAAATCTGCCAGCCGACCGCCACCGACAGCATCTGGAAGCCGAAGCTGGAGGCGATCCGGGCGAACCAGAATGCGACGAAGGCGCGGTGCTGCAGCAATGAATCCGCTGCCGGTTTGGAAAGGGATGCCATCGGGTGTCCTTGCGGGGGCGCCCATTATCGGGTTGCCGCGATTTATGGCAAAGCGTTGCCCGTTCAGCCTGAGGCAGGGTGCGTTGACATGCGCTTGCCGTTTCCGGGACTAACTTGATGGCCGATGACAGCTTGTTGGAGGCAAATACCATGGGCAGACAGGCGCAACACGTCTACACCGACCCGGCCAGTATCGAGCACATCGAATATCTGGTCGATGAGTTGCCGGCCAATGGGCATGTGGTGCTGTTGTTGAAAGATGGCAGCAGCTGCGACGGGGTGGTCATGACCAGGCCGAGCGTGCAGCTGTTTCGCGACGCCGATCAGCACGAAGGTATCAATGCCACCGTGCGGCTGGAGCGGCCGGACGTGCCGGACTGGAGCCGACGCGTCTGGCTCGACCAGATCGTGCGGGTCGAGCATCTGGATTCGGTCATGGGTGGTGAAAACTGAGTGGCCCGGATCGTGGGCAGTTGCACAGGCAAGATCCACGTTCCAAGCTAGTGACCGGTTTTCGAACGGTATGCCCGAATGAATCATTCATTGCGTCTTTGCCTGTTGAGCGTTGCGTTCAGCGGCGTCCTGTTGACGGCCTGCTCGCAGCAGGCCGGTGCTCCGGCACCCAGTGCCGCCGAGCAGAAGGCGCAGGCCGATGCCGCTGCCGCGGCACGCAATCTCGACACCTACCGACAGTTGCTGAAGCTTCACGACGACGAGATGGTGGTGGCGATGGGCAAGGACATCGTCAGCCGTTTCCCCGACAGTGCCGCGGCGAAGGAGGTGCAGCAATCGCTGCCGGCGGTCGAGAAGCGCTACACCGAAACCCGCGAAACGAAGCGGCTGGCCTCGCTGTGGACCTACCAGGTGTCGCCGATGGCCGGCGGCACGCAGTCCACGGCCACTATTTTCAGCAGCGAACCGGCTGGCAATGATCGCGTGCGGCTGGTGTTGCGCCGGCATACCAGCTGGGGCCAGAGCGCTTACCTTTACGGCAACAAGCCCGGCTTCGTCTGTCGTGGCAACTGCACCATCAACGGCACGGTCGATGGCAAGCCTGTGCGGATCAAGGCATTTGCGCCGCCCACCGGCGAGCCGGCACTGATGATTCGTGACGACAAGCCGTTCATTGCGATGCTGCGCAAGGCGAAGACATTGAACCTGGATGTGACCCTTGCTGATGGCGAGAAAAAGGAGACCCTGGTCTATGAGGTGGCCGGCTTCGATCCGGGCAAATGGTTGCCGCTGCCCAGGACCGGCAAGGGCAAGGGTCACAAATAACGCGCTGGCCGTTCGACGGGTACCGTTGAAGCGACCCCGTCGATGTACACCGCGCGGGGTCCTGATGCGTTACGGCTGGCATATCCCCACGGAGCTGTTGTCATGTCCAGGTCAACTCGATGGAGTCTCGCCGTGCTGACGGGCTTGCTTGCCGCCTGCTCCAGCGTGCCTCATGCACAACGCCAGCAACAACGGCAGGCCGCTTATGCCGCTGCCGCGGGTGCCCCGGTGAGGAGTTTCCACTTCTTCAACCTGTGGTCATGGGAGCCGTTGAGCGATACCGAGCTGGTCGTTTACACCCGACCGAACCGGGCCTGGCTGCTGGATCTGGATGGGCATTGCCAGAACCTGATGTTCACCAACGCGGTCGGCCTGACTTCCAGTGTCGGCGAGGTATCGGTGCGCTTCGACAAGGTGCTGGTCGGGCGTCGTTACATGCCCTGCACGATCATGCAGATCCGGCCGGTGGACGTGAAGCGGCTGCGGATCGAGCAGGAAGCGCAGCGCAAGATCGACACGCGGCCGCGGGCTCCGACTGTCCCGGCGTCACGAAGCTGAGCTGAATCAACAGGGCGGGCGTCGCCGCCATCAGCGCACCACCGTGACCGGTACATGGGCACGTGCCAGCACGTTGTCCGACACCGAGCCCATCAGCCAGCGAGCCAGAGTCCCCCGTTCGGTGTGGCCGATCACGATGTGGTCGACGCCATGCTGGTCGACCTGGCTCAGCAGCACATCGCCGGGGCTGCCGTGGGTCAGTTCCACGTCGACCATGCTGCTGGCGTCCGGCATGATCGTGACCAGCTCGGCCAGCAGTTCCTGCGCACGCTGGGTACCGGAGTCCGCCATCATCAGCGCGCAGGCATCGGCGCCACCTTCGGTGACTTGCAGCACCGATACCACGCGCACCCGGCCAGCATTGCAGCGGGCCAGCTCCATGGCGAACTGGAATGCCCGGCGCGAAGCCTCCGAACCGTCGTAACCCACCAGTGAATACTTGACCATGATTCTTCGTTCCCGCCCTTTGACTGCCTGACGGGGCCGAGTCTAGGCAGCAGGCCGGCCCCATAACAAGTCGCGTCACCGTTCAACCACAGTGTGCGCGGTGGCCTGTTATCAGCGCATCAACGGTTCAGCCAAGCTGAATGGCCGGTCCGCTTCTCCACGCGGCTGTCACGTGTCGGTATCGAGGATGTCTGCCACGACGCAGCTGGAATCCCGGCGCCAAGAGGCCAGTTCATGCCGCGTCGCCATTCATCCATCCGATGATGTTCCCCCGAACGAAGGAGAGATACAAATGATCAAGCGAACCTTTGCGATAGCTGCGCTTACCATGGCCTGTGCGGGGGCGATGACGATGCTGCCGACCCGGACGGCGCAGGCCGCTGAAGCCACGGTGAAGTGCGACATGACATTCAACCTGTCCGGCTGGTCGCTGATCTTCAAGCGTGCCGAGGGCACTGGCATGGTCACCTGCAACAACGGCCAGAGCTCCAGGGTCAAGATCTCCGTGGTCGGTGGCGGCCTCACGGCCGGCAAGTACCACATCGACAACGGCAAGGGCGAGATCAGCAACGTGCACAGCATCGCCGACGTGTATGGCGACTACGCGCAGGCGGGTGCCGAGGCCGGCGTGGTGAAGAGCTCGCAGGCCCAGGTGATGACCAAGGGTACGGTGTCGCTGGCGATTGCCGGTACCGGTGAAGGCGTCAACCTCGGCATCTCGGCGGGCAAGTTCACCATCAGCAAGCTCTGATGCCGCTGGCCGAACTGGCCGTGAAAACTTGCGAACAAGGGCGCCGCATGGCGCCCTTGTTCGTACTGCGCGTACACTGCCAGGATGGCAATTCGCCTTGTTTCGCCGGAGCTGTCGTCATGCGTCGTTGGTCCTGCCTGCTCGTGTTGAGCCTTCTTTGTGCAATGACTGCGCCGGCATTTGCTGCCGGTCCGCAGGTTGGCCAGGTTGCACCGACCTTCCGCCTGCAGGATCAGAACAGCCACTGGCGCAGTCCATCCGACTTTCACGGGCACTGGCTGGTGATGTACTTCTATCCGAAGGATTTCACCCCCGGTTGCACGACCGAGGTTTGCACTTTCCGCGACGACATCGCCAGGTTGCGCAAGGCCGGCGCCGAGGTGGTCGGTATCAGTCTCGATGACGTGAAATCGCACGCCGCTTTTGCGGCGAAATACCATGTGCCGTTTCCGCTGTTGTCCGATGCCAGCCATGCGGTAGCCACGGAATACGGTGTACTGACGACCTACAAGGGCCAGCATTACGCCAAGCGCACCACCTTCCTGATCGATCCTGAGGGAAAGATCGCCAAGGTCTACGTCGATGTCGATCCGGAAAAGAATTCCGCCCAGGTGATGAGCGACCTGGCCGCATTGAAGGCAGCGCCCTGATGCCGCTGGCCATGCGTGCCGAACCAGTGTCGAGCGGACGCGGGTTTGCGGCCTGGCGCGTGCTGGTTTGGCTGTTGCTGCTGCTGGCTGCCTTTGGCTGCGTGCAATACATCAGTCACGCGCAGTTGCTGTGGGCGCAGTGGCATGTGTTCCCGTCGAACGGGGCCATGACGGCAGCGTTGCGCCATTTACTGGCCTGGGACATCGCCTACTTGCTGGCGGCGTTTGCGCTGATCGTGCTTTGCGCCGGCTGCATTCTGCGTCAGGCCTGGGCACGTCCGGCGATGCGCGTGGCTGCCGTTCTGCTGGCGTTGTGGGCACTGCTCACGGCGGCCGCTTTGCTGGCGCAATGGTCGTCGTTCGATCATGCCAGCCATGATGCGCTGAGCCAGCTGGGTGGCGACGGCAAGTTGCAACAGGCCTTGCTGCATGCACGGAACAGCTACCTCATCGCACTGGTGCTGAAGGTACTCGCGATACCGCTGATGCTGTGGCTGACATGGCAGCTGGGACGACCGTCCGTGCGCATGCAGTTCCGGCGTCGGCGTATGCGCTGAGTCGCGCCAGCCTGTAATCGAATCGAATATCGGCGTTACACTCACCCGACGCATGGAGAGGGCAGGGAATGAAGCGTTTGATGCTGGGGACATTGTGCTGGATGGTGTCCGTTGCTGCGCTGGCGGCCGGGCCGTACGCCGTGCGCAAGCGAGTGCAGGCGAGCATGCTGGTGACCGGCTCGATCGTGGTGGCTGCCGACGGCAGCGTGGCCAGTTATGACCTCGACAAGCGCGGGCAACTGCCCGCAGCCGTGGTGGGCCTGATCAGGCAGAACGTGCCGAGCTGGCGTTTCGTGCCGGTCGTGCGTGACGGCCGGCCGGTACTGGCCAAGGCCGCGATGAGTTTGCGTGTGGTGGCCAGGCCTGAAGGGGATGGAAACTATGCGCTGACCATCGGTGGCAGTCATTTCGGGCAGTCTGCGTCAGGCATCGATTCCGGCGGAAGAACCATCACGTCCCGTCAGCGCAAATCGCCAAGCTACCCCGTCGATGCGGCGCGAGCGCGGGTTTCGGGCACGGTCTATCTGGTGATGCGGGTAAATCGGCAGGGGTTGGTGGATGAAGCCGCCGCCGAACAGGTCAATCTGGATGTGGTTGCCAGCGATACCGAGATGCGTCGCTGGCGCAAGGTGTTGGCCGATGCTTCGCTGCAGGCGGCACGGCGCTGGACATTCAACCCACCGACCGTGGGTCGCGAGGCTGCACAGTCCGCCTGGGTGGTCAGGGTGCCGGTGACGTTCGCCTTGAGTGAGTGGGGCAGATCGGCCCCGGTCGAGAAATATGGCAGCTGGCACGCTTATGTACCCGGCCCGCGTGAGATCCCTTCATGGGAAGACAAGCCCAGGGTGCCAGCCAGCGTCGACGCCGTCGCGGCCGGCAGCATTTCGGAAGTGGGCCGGGGTCTGCAATTGACCACGCCGCTTCACGGCAGCTGAGTCTTCTGCACGCGTTTGCGATGGCACAGGCGTGCCGCATGGGCGACGCTTCGCGATTTTATGCGTCGCATTCAGCCGAGGTTGGTGGGCGAGCAGGTATCGCTGCGGAATCTATTCGGAGTTTCCACGATGCGGCCATGGCCACTGCTTTCCCTGTTGACGATCCTGCTGATCGCGCCGCCACTGCATGCGCAGGATCTGGCGAGCACCTGTCACGCCAGCAGCAGCTATGACGTCACCGTTTCACCCGAGCAACTGCTGTTCGACCGCCCTTCACCGGCGCCGCTGCGGGTGGTGATGGCTCATGGCACCCTGCATGCCGACGGTGTCACGGTGGCCTTGAAGCCGGAAGACCAGGATCGCCTCACCCTGTTCGAACGTGACTTGCGGGCCCTGGTGCCGCGGGTGCGCACGGTGGCCATGCACGGCGTGGACATGGCGGTGCAGGCGGTGCGCGCCGAAGTCGCGGGGCTGGGCTTGAGTGCGGGCACGCAGGATGAATTCGATCGTCGCCTGGGTGCGCATGCCAGGGACTTGAAGCAACGCATCGCGACCAGCCAGAGCACGCATGACTGGCAAGGGGATGCTGTGCAGCAGTATGCCAACCAGGTCGCTGCCGACCTGACGCCCCTCATAGCTGCGGATCTCGGTCAGCAGGCGATCAATGCGGCCCTTGCGGGCGATCTGCAGACGGCAGCCACGCTTCGCGATCGCGCCAGTTCGCTGGCTGCCGACCTGGAGCCGGGTCTGCAACGTCGCATGCAGGCATTGCGTCCGCAGATCGAGGCACTGTGCCCTCAGGTCAAGCGACTGGCGGAATTGCAGCAGGGCGTACGCGGCAGCAACGGGCAACTGCTGGATCTGCTGCAGGTCGGCCCTTGAGCCCATCGGCAGCACCAGTCGCGTGACGGGTTAATGCTGGGCTAAGTGTGCCTGCGTCACGATGAACCGGTGAAGTATTTGACGCGCCGACCGCAAACAGCCCTGCCCGCACCTGCCGCACAGGCGGCCTGTGATGCCCTGATCCGGCGCTGTATCGACTTGCGCCAGTTGTACCGGCATGCAGCCAAGGCATGCGAGCCCGGCTTGCGCATGGTGTTGAAAGACAACGCGCAAACCATGGATTCGTTGATCGGCGATCTGCAGGCGCAGTGTGGTGTGGGTGTTGCTCGGGCATGCAATCGTGGCAGCCGCGGCGGTGCCGCCCGGGAGCAGCTTGCCAGCTGGCTAGTGCGTCTGGCGCCGCGCCGCGATGTGGCATGGTTGCGAACCCTGACGCATCACGAGAACGCCTTGCTGCAACTGTTCGAACAGACGATCGCCCGGCTGCCGGCCGACTCGGCGCGAGTCGTGTGCCGGCAGCTGCCGCGCCTGCACGGCATCCATCAGGACATGCACAACCTGGTTGGGCGTGCCCACTGAGTACGCAGATGTCGAACAGTGCACGGGACATCCTCGATTTCTGGTTCGACCCTGCGCATGCCTCGCACTGGTTCGTTGCCGACGCCGGGTTTGATGAAAAGATCCGCAAAAACTTCGGCGCCGAGGCCGAAGCCGCCGCGCAAGGGCGTCTGGATGACTGGGCGGGCAAGCCGGAAAGCTGGCTGGCACTGCTGATCCTGCTGGACCAATTTCCGCGCAACCTGTATCGCGCCGATGCCCGGGCCTGGGCCAGCGACGTCAAGGCACAGCGCGTCGCCTTGTCGGGTTTGGCTGAAGCCTTCGACCGGGTCTTGCCGCCGCTGCAGCGGGTGTTCGCCTACCTGCCGCTGGAACATGCCGAGGATCGGGGCTTGCAGCAGCAATCGGTGGCCTTGTTCGAGGCTTTGCATGCGCAGGTGGCGGCAGATCGGCGTGATCGCTTCGCCGGGTTCCTGGACTATGCTCGACGTCATTGCGAGGTGATCGCGCGTTTCGGCCGCTTTCCACATCGCAATGCCGTGCTGGGCCGTTCCAGTACGGCGGACGAGTTGTCCTGGCTGGCGCAACCCGGAGCGGGTTTTTGAGTGAAGGTGACAGCGCAGCAGGCAAGTTCCACCCACCAACGACCAGGGAGAAGGTCATGCGCATGTGCCTCATCATCGCCTTGTTTGTCTTCAGCGTCGCCGCGCACGCGAACAGCACCTTGCGCGTGGGCAATCAGGTGCTCACCGCCGGCGACAGCCAGGAACGGGTCACCGAATTGCTGGGCAGGCCATCGTCGAAATCACACCGGCGCAGTACGCGCCGTGGCAGCCGTCGGCGTGGCGGCGTACGCGTGATCGATCGGAACCAGGGTGGCGAACAATGGCGCTACCACCGTCATGGCCACGTCACCGTGGTGACGATTGTCGATGGCCGGGTTACCGAGATCGAGGACCACCGGCTCTGAGCATGAGTCGTGAGCCCGGCTTGTTGGCTCACGTCGGGATCGACTCCGGCGCGTCATGAAAAGCGTGTCGCAGGGTCTGTCGGCGTCCGCGCGAATCTGCGGGCGCCATGGATTCGCCTCCGGCCTGATCACATGACGTCGCCTCGTGCGAGATGTCTGCCGATGGTGAATATTTCATCGACGGTTTGCTAGGCTGCTGTGGTCATCCAACACGAGCCAAGCGCATGCATGATTATCTCGCCCATCTGTTCGGCACCGATGTCGCCAACAACATCATCCAGGGCGGCCTCAATCTGCTATTGGCGCTGCTGATCCTGCTGATCGGGATATGGCTGTCCGCGCGGCTGGCCAACATTTTCCAGCGCGCGCTGCAGCGTGCGTCGGTGGACATCACGCTGATCGGTTTCCTGCGCAAGGTGGTGTACGGGCTGCTGATCGCGGTCATCGTGGTGATTGCGCTCTATCAGGCCAAGGTATCCACCGCGCCTCTGGTCGCCGCGCTGGGTGCCGCCGGTCTGGCGATCGGATTGGCCCTGCAGGGCTCATTGAGCAATCTGGCCTGGGGTGTATTGCTGGTGATCTTCCGTCCGTTCCGGGTTGGTGATTTCGTCACCGCTGGCGGTATCGACGGTACCGTGGAAAGCATCAACCTGATGCACACCTTGCTGGTGTTGCCGGATGGTCGTGAGGCAATCGTGCCGAACGGCAAGGTTGGCAGCGATGCGATCCTCAACTTCAATCGTCGCGGCACGCGCCGCTTCGAGCTGACCGTGGGGATCGGCTACAAGGATGACATCGGCGCCGCGATGGCCGAAATCAAGCAACTGTTCGAGCAGGACGAGCGCATTCTCAAGGACCCTGCTCCCGGTGTCTGGACGTCCGGACTGGGTGAGAGTTCGGTCGATCTGGTCGTGCGTGGCTGGACCAGGCCGGGCGACTTCTGGGCCACCAAGACCGACCTGCTGCGCGCCATCAAGGAGCACTACGACAAGGCCGGCATCAGTATCCCGTTCCCGCAGCG
>DATMTH010000170.1:0-9110 GCA_035564915.1 Rhodanobacter sp. | reverse complement strand
TGCCATGCAAGAGTAGGTCACCGCCAGGGGCTTTATCCTGAAACACCCTCACCGGAAACGGTGGGGGTTTTTCTTTGGCGCTGTTGCGGTGGCGACCGCAGGTCGCGCAGGACAGGCCGCCGGTTGCCGGTGGTCACCGCTGTCGTGGTAGCGTGTGAACTGGCATTTCCACCGGATACGCGAGGATGGGCCTGCACTACGACACGGACATGCTGGTGGTCGGCGGTGGGGTCAATGGCGCAGGAATAGCGCGAGACGCAGCCGGGCGTGGGCTGTCCGTCACGCTCTGCGAGCAGGATGATCTCGCCGCACACACGTCCAGCGCCAGCACCAAGCTGATTCATGGTGGACTGCGCTATCTGGAGCAATACGAGTTTCGCTTGGTGGCCAAGGCCCTGGCCGAACGCGAGGTGATCTTGCGTCTGGCACCCCACATCGCCTGGCCGATGCTGTTCGTGTTGCCGCATGAATCCCATCTTCGACCAGCCTGGATGATTCGGCTGGGCCTGCTGCTCTACGACAGTCTGGGTGCGGGGCATCGTACGCTGGCTGATTCGCATGCCGTGGATTTGCGACATCATTCCAGCGGGGCTCCGTTGAAAGAATCCCTGGTGCGGGGTTTCGTGTATTCCGATGGCTGGGTGCAGGACGCGCGGCTGGTGGTGCTCAATGCGATGGATGCTGCCCGTCGAGGAGCAGATGTCCACGTGCACACGCGCTGTGAGTCGGCGCAGGCTGCAGCGGGCATATGGCATGTGCAATTGCGCGATGGCGACGGGCAATTGCTGCGAATGCGTACCAGGACCCTGGTCAATGCCTGTGGGCCATGGGCAGGCCAATTCCTGGGAGACGGGCTGGGACGCCGGCAGCATCCGGAGGTACGGCTGGTCAAGGGCAGTCATATCGTATTGCCGCGTTTGTTCGAGCACGACTTCGCCTACATATTCCAGCAGCCCGACCGACGCATCGTGTTTGCGATCCCCTATGAGGGCGATTACACGCTCGTCGGCACGACGGACGTGGATTTTCGCGGCGACCCGGCCCAGCCGTGCATCGAGAAAGATGAGATGCGCTACTTGTGCGATGCGGTCAATCGGTATTTTCGAAAGCCGGTGCAACCGCAGGATGTCGTCTGGAGCTACAGCGGCGTGCGCCCGCTGCTGGACGAGGGTGGTGACGCCTCGTCGGCCAGCCGCGACTATCGCATCGAACTGGACACTGGGCAGGGCGCACCCTTGCTGAATGTGTTCGGCGGGAAGATCACCACTTACCGGCGTCTCGGCGAGGAGGCCGTGAATCTGCTGGTCGAAGCACTGGACCTGGAGCTGCCGGCGTGGACCATGCACGGAGATCCACTGCCGGGAGGTGATTTTGTCGACGCCGAGCGCCTGCTGGCGACATGGACGCAACGTTGGCCGTGGCTGCCGGTGGAGTTGGCGCATCGCTGGCTGCGACACTACGGCACCTGCACCGCGACCATGCTCGGCGAGGCTTGCGGATTGCGGGATCTGGGGCGGCACTTCGGTGCCGGGCTTTATCAGGCAGAAGTGGATTATCTCATTCGCCATGAATGGGCTCGTTCCAGTGAAGATATTCTGTGGCGTCGAACCAAGCTGGGCTTGCGCATGAGCGATGACGAACGGGGCTATTTGCAGACATACATGGTCCGTGCCGTTCCGGAACTGATTGAATCGCCCCGGGATTTGAGGAGGCTCCAACTCTTGAGAGAATGGAGCCATGAACAAGTCCACCAAGTTTTCCCCAGAAGTCCGTGAGCGCGCCGTACGCATGGTGCAGGAGCACCGCGGCGAATATCCATCGCTGTGGGCCGCGGTCGATTCGATAGCACCGAAGATCGGCTGTGTGCCGCAGACCCTGCTGGGCTGGGTCCAGCGGCACGAGGTCGACACCGGCGTTCGCAGCGGCGTGACCACCGCCGAGGCGCAGCGCGTCAAAGAACTCGAGCGCGAGAACAAGGAGCTTCGTCGCGCTAACGAGATCCTGAAGTTGGCCAGCGCGTTTTTTGCCCAGGCGGAGCTCGACCGCCGACTCAAGTCCTGAGGGACTTCATCGACGAACATCGGAGCACCTTCGGGGTCGAGCCGATCTGCAAAGTTCTGCAGATCGCCCCGTCGGGATATCGACGACATGCAGCGCTTGAGCGAGAGCCGCATCGGCGCTGCGCCCGAGACAAACGCGACGCGCTTCTGATACCAGAGATCGAGCGCGTTTGGCATGGCAACATGCAGGTCTATGGTGCCGATAAAGTCTGGCGGCAGCTGGACCGCGAAGGGATGACCGTGGCCCGATGCACGGTCGAGCGGCTGATGCGACGACAAGGCTTGCGCGGTGTGGTGCGCGGCAAGGTGGTGCGTACGACGGTCAGCAACCCTAAGGCGCCATGCCCACTGGACCGGGTCAATCGGCAGTTCCGTGCCGAGCGGCCGAACCAGCTCTGGGTCTCGGATTTCACCTACGTCTCGACCTGGCAGGGCTGGCTCTACGTGGCCTTCGTCATTGACGTGTTCGCACGCCGCATCGTTGGCTGGCGCGTCAGCAGCTCGATGCGCACGGACTTCGTGCTCGACGCCTTGGAACAGGCGCTCTACGCACGTCAACCTGAGCGTGACAACAGCTTGATTCACCATAGCGATCGCGGGTCGCAATACGTCTCCATTCGATACAGCGAACGCTTGGCAGAAGCAGGTATCGAGCCGTCAGTGGGAAGCAAGGGCGACAGCTACGACAACGCGCTCGCAGAGACCATCAATGGCCTCTACAAAGCCGAACTGATCCACCGCCGAGCACCATGGAAAACCAAGGAGGCCGTGGAGCTCGCCACGCTCGAATGGGTGGCCTGGTTCAACCACCACCGACTACTCGAACCCATCGGCTATATCCCGCCAGCCGAGGCCGAGGCAAACTACTACCAGCAACTCGCCAGTCAGACCGCCGCGGTGGAGGCCTGACTTAAACCCAACAGCCTCCACGAAACCCGGGGCGATTCAGATCGGTGTATCGGCGCCGGGTGAAGCCGTGCTGCCGCGATGACTGGCAAATTGCCCTTCGTCGTGGCCATCGATCAGGGCACGACCAGTTCTCGCGCCATGATCTTCGATGCGCAAGGGCGCGTGGTGTGTTCGGCCCAGCGCGAGATTGAGCAGATTTTCCCCCGCCCGGGTTGGGTGGAACATCGCCCGCGCGACATTCTCACCAGTGTCCAGGTGACCTTGGCCGAGGTGATGCACAGCGCAGGCATCGAGGCTTCGACCATCGCGGGAATCGGCATCACCAATCAACGCGAAACCACGGTGGTGTGGGATTGTGATACTGGTGAGCCCGTGTACAACGCGCTGGTTTGGCAGTCCCGGCATTCGGCCGAGCTCTGCCGCGAAATGCACAGTGAAGCAGTCGACAGATTGATTCGGGAACGTACCGGCCTGTTGTTGGACGCCTATTTTTCCGCGACCAAGCTGAAGTGGCTGTTCGAGCATGTTGACGGAGTGCGTGAACGGGCGTGCCGGGGCGAGCTGCTGTTCGGCACGATCGACACCTGGCTGGTGTGGAACCTCACCGGCGGCAAGGTTCATGTCACCGACGTCACCAATGCATCGCGCACGCTGCTCTACAACATTCACCGGCAATGTTGGGACGATGATCTGCTGACGCTTTTCGGCATCCCTTCCTCGATGCTGCCTGACGTCCGCGGTTGCAGTGAAATCTACGGGCGGATCGAACCAAAATACTTCTTTGGCCGGAACGTGCCGATCTGCGGCATCGCCGGGGACCAGCAGGCAGCGCTGTTCGGGCAAGCCTGCTTCGAGCCGGGCATGGCCAAGAACACCTACGGTACCGGTTGCTTCATGCTGATGAATACGGGTGCAACCGCGGTGCCATCGAAACACGGCCTGCTCAGCACGATCGCCTGGCAACTTGACGGGCGGATCGAATATGCGCTTGAGGGCAGCATTTTCGTGGCCGGCTCGGTCGTGCAATGGTTGCGCGATGGTTTGCGCATGCTCGTCAGTGCCGATGAATCGCAGGCCTGCGCCGAGAGCGTGCCGTCGACGGATGGTGTGTATCTGGTGCCGGCCTTTGCCGGATTGGGTGCGCCGTACTGGCGCAGCGACGTGCGTGGCGCCATGTTCGGACTGTCGCGAGGTACCAGCAAGGAACATCTGGTGCGTGCCGCGCTGGAATCAATGGCGTACCAGACACGCGACGTGCTGGCCGCGATGGAAGCCGATGCGGGCATCGCGCTGACGGAACTGCGCGCCGATGGCGGTGCAATCGCCAACGATTTCCTGGCGCAATTCCAGTGCGACATGCTGGGTGTGCCGGTACTTCGCCCGCAGATTACTGAAACGACGGCGCTAGGCGCAGCCTATCTGGCCGGTCTTGCGGTCGGCGTATGGGACAGTCGCGCGCAGATTTCGAAGATGTGGCAGGTGGGTCGACGCTTCGAGCCGACGATGGAAGTTGATCGACGTGAGCGTCTGTATCGTGGCTGGCAGGCGGCGGTGCAGGCTGCGATGGCTTTTCCGCCGATTGAGAGTTCGTGATTTTTCAAACTCGAAGCCCGGCCAGGGCGAGGGCAAGGCGTGAGCGGGAAGGACATGCGCCGGGCTCGCGAGCGAAGAAAACCACGGGAAATGGCTTTCTTCACAGGCTCCGAACGCACAGGGGATTCAGCCCAGGGCGTAACCGAATTGGTCGAGGAAAGCCGCGGCGAACTCGTCGTAGCTGAAACGCTGGTTCTGCGTGCCCGGATGCTCGACTTTGAGTGCGCCCATCAATGAAGCCATGCGCCCGATCGTGGGCCAGTCCTTGCCGTGCATGATGCCGAAGATCAGGCCGGCCCGATATGCATCGCCACAGCCAGTCGGGTCCACGATTGCACGTTCGCGTGCAGGCGGGATGTGATGGGTCTCGTTGCCGACATGGATGAGCGAGCCCCGCGGCCCCTGGGTCACGATGTATGCGGTAACCCTTTCGGCGATCTCGGCGGCACCCCACTCGGTGCGTGCCTGCAACAGCTGCGACTCGTAGTCGTTGACGATCACGTAGGTCGATTTGTTGATCATCGAGCGGAATTCGTCGCCGCTGAAAAGCGGCATGGCCTGGCCGGGATCGAAGATGAATGGCACGCCGCGTTCGGCGAACTCGTCGACATGCTGCAGCATCGCATCACGCCCGTCGGGGGCGACGATGGCAAAGTCGATCTCGGGGATGTCGCGCACGTGGTTTTCCTGCGCGCTGGACATCGCCCCGGGATGGAATGCGGTGATCTGGTTGTTGTCTAGGTCAGTGGTAATGAAGCACTGTGGCGTGAATTGATCGTCGAATACGCGCACGCCATCCAGGCAGATGCCGCACTGTTCCATGTGGCTGCGGTATGGCGCAAAGTCCTGACCGACTGCGGCCACCGGCAGTGGATCGCCACCGAGCAACTTCAGGTTGTAGGCGATGTTGCCGGCGCAGCCACCGAATTCGCGACGCATGCGTGGCACCAGAAACGACACGTTCAGAATATGCATCTGATCGGGCAGGATGTGATTCTTGAACTGATCCTGGAACACCATGATGGTGTCGTAGGCCAGCGATCCGCAGATGACGGCAGGCATGATTTGCGCGAACTCCCGGGCATGGTTGAGGGGCCGCAATGCCGCGGCTGTCCGTCAGCCGCGCCGGAAGAGCACGGCCAAAGGCGCAATCGTAACGCCATCGGCGCTTGTTGGCGACTTGCAGCTTGCGCGCATAGCTCAACTCGAGATGCAGGAAATGCGTATAGGGTCGTGTTGTACAAGGATTTCTTAACGCTATTTTCCTTGCGCATGTGGTGTGCGCTGACTAGACTGGTGAGCTTAATTTTTAATCAAGCCGAGCCACGGCGGACCCATGTTCAAGAAGTTTCGCGGGATCTTTTCCAATGACATCTCCATCGACCTCGGCACGGCCAACACGCTGATCTACGTGCGTGGCCAGGGCATC
The DNA here is from genome assembly GCA_035564915.1 of Rhodanobacter sp. Lineage (GTDB taxonomy): Bacteria > Pseudomonadota > Gammaproteobacteria > Xanthomonadales > Rhodanobacteraceae > Rhodanobacter. The sequence goes on along the minus strand of DATMTH010000170.1, from coordinate 3,119 downwards.
GTGCTGAACGAGCCCTCGGTGGTGGCCATCCGCCAGGATCGCGGCCCGGGTGGCCCGCGCACGATCGCGGCGGTCGGCAGCGATGCCAAGCGCATGCTGGGCCGCACGCCGGGCAATATCGCCACGGTGCGACCGATGAAGGACGGCGTGATCGCCGACTTCACCATGACCGAGGCAATGTTGCAGCACTTCATCAAGCAGGTGCACAAGTCGCGCTTCCTGCGCCCCAGCCCGCGCGTGCTGGTGTGCGTGCCGTGCGGCTCGACCCAGGTCGAGCGCCGCGCGATCAAGGAATCGGCGGAAGGCGCCGGTGCGCGCGATGTATTCCTGATCGAAGAGCCGATGGCCGCGGCGATCGGTGCCGGCATTCCCGTGCACGAGGCCCGCGGCGCGATGGTGCTGGACATCGGTGGTGGTACCTCCGAGGTGGCGGTGATCTCGCTCAACGGCATTGTCTACTCGCAGTCGGTGCGCGTCGGTGGTGACCGCTTCGACGAGGCCATCATCAATTACGTGCGACGCAACCACGGCACCCTGATCGGCGAATCCACCGCCGAGCGGATCAAGTTGCAGATCGGCTGTGCGTTTCCGCAGAACGAAGTCAAGGAAATCGAGATATCCGGCCGCAATCTCGCCGAGGGCGTGCCGCGCATGTTCACGATCAACTCCAACGAGATCCTCGAAGCACTGCATGAACCGTTGGCCGGCATCGTGGCGGCGGTGAAGTCGGCGCTGGAGCAGACTCCGCCGGAGCTGTGTTCCGACGTCGCCGAACGCGGCATCGTGCTGACCGGTGGTGGCGCATTGCTGCGCGATCTGGATCGACTGATTTCCGAGGAAACCGGCCTGCACGTGCAGGTGGCGGACGATCCGCTGACCTGTGTGGCACGCGGTGGTGGCAAGGCGCTGGAGCTGATCGATCAGCACGGCAGCGACTTCTTCGCGCCCGAATAAGCAGGCGCAAGCGGCATGGCGCGTGCGCGCGACGATTCCTCGCCCTTGTTCGCCGGCAACGCTGCCGGCACGTTGCGGCTGATCGTCTACCTGGCACTGGCGGTGGTGCTGATGGTGCTGGATCAGCGCAACGGCTGGCTGTGGCGGATTCGCTACGCGGCATCCGCCGTGGTCGAGCCGGTCTATCGACTGGCCGGGCTTCCGGCAGCAGGTATTCGCACGGTGACCGTGGCCTTTGCGGATCGCCAGCAACTGACCCAGCAGAATCAGCGCCTGCGCGAGGATCTGTTGCTGGCCAACGCCAAGTTGAACCGGATGGCTGCCGTGGCCGAACAGAACCAGCGACTGAGGCAGTTGCTCGATACCCAGCACAGTCTCGGCCTGCAGGTACAACTGGCGCGCGTGATCGGGGTCGACCTGGGTGCGTACCGTTATCGGCTGACCCTGAACATGGGCGCTCGTGATGGGGTCAAGCCGGGGCAGCCGGTGATCGACGCGCATGGCGTGTTGGGGCAGGTGAAGGAAGTGCTGCCGTCGACGTCAGTGGTCATGCTGATCACCGATCCGGCGCATGCCATTCCGGTAGTGATCGAGCGTACCGGCCTGCGCACAGTGGCCTACGGTTCACGCGAAGGCGACCAGCTCAGCCTGCCCGACATTCCGCTGGCGGCGGATGTGCACGTGGGCGACGAGCTGCTTACTTCCGGTCTCGGCGGGCGTTTCCCGCCGGGTTTTCCGGTGGGCGAGATTCGCCATGTGGCGCCGGCGACGACCGGCATGTTCCAGGTCGCGCTGGCGCAACCTGCAGCGGATATTGACCGCAGTGCCGATGTGCTTCTGCTGCATGATCAGGCCGAGCCGGATGGCCCGCCAGCGCCGGCACCGGCGGTCGGGCCGCCGCGGGATCTGGCGCCGGAAGCGGTACCGGCAAAGTCGTCGGCCGACAAACGTGGCTCGCCTCGATGAACCGGCAACGCCTGAATTCCTGGTGGTTCGCCGGCACCCTTGTGGTTGCGCTGATCTCGATGCTGGTGCCGCTGCCCGGCGTGCTGGAGCCGTTCAAGCCGTACTGGCCGGCGTTGGTGCTGCTGTACTGGTCGCTGGAGTCCGAGGACCGGGTCACCCTGGGCCTGGCTTTCGGCGTGGGCCTGTGCGCGGACTTGCTCAATGGCGTGTTGCTGGGCGAACAGGCATTGCGTCTGTGTGCGCTCGTTTTCATCGCCCTGCGCTTCCGTTCCCGGCTGCGCTTCTTCCCGATGTGGCAGCAGTCGCTGGCGATCCTGGCCCTGCTGATGAATGATCGCATCCTGCTGTTGATCGTGCGCATGCTGGCCGGTGCATCCGTGCCGCCGCTCAGTTGGTGGGTTTCGCCGCTGGTCGGTGCCGCGCTCTGGCCATTCCTGTTCCTGCTGCTAGACGACCTGCGCGCGCGACTGCGCATCCAGTGAGATGACGATACGGCGAACGCTCAAGGATGCCCGCGGCGAGAGTGCCTTGTATCGGCGGCGTGCGCTGGCCGGCTTCGTGCTTATCCTGCTCGGTCTGGGTGCGTTGCTGGGGCGTTATGCGTACCTGCAGGTGGCGCGGCATGACGAGTTTGTCACCCGCTCGACCAACAATCGCGTCAAGCCGCGGGCGATTCCGCCTGCGCGCGGTTTGATCTACGACCGCAATGGTGTGTTGCTGGCCGACAATGTGCCGGCATTCCGGCTCGAAGTGGTGCCCGAACAGGTCAATGACATGACGGCTCTGCTCGAACGGCTCGGCAAGGTGGTACCGCTGGGTCAGGACGATCTGGACGCGTTCAGGAAACAGTTGCGCCAGAGTCGGCGCTTCGAGAGCGTGCCGCTGAAACTGCATCTGACCGAGGACGAGATCGATCGTTTTGCGGTGAACCGCTGGCGTTTCCCGGGTGTGGATGTGGTGCCTTATCTCAATCGGCACTATCCGTTTGGCAGCTTGTTTGCACACGTGGTGGGTTATGTCGGCCGCATCGATGCGGATGATCTGGATCGGCTCGATCCGAAGCGCTACCAAGGCACCAGCCATGTCGGTCGCAGCGGCGTGGAGCGTTCGTACGAAGACATGCTGCATGGCTCGCCCGGTTACGAGCTGCTTGAGGTGAACGCCGATGGACGCACCCAGCGGGTGCTGGAAACCCACCC
>DATMTH010000169.1:0-17144 GCA_035564915.1 Rhodanobacter sp. | reverse complement strand
TCGCCCGCCGAAATCAGCGCAGCGGACGGCGCCGCCGCGCTGGCGCGGCAAGGCCAGTTCGACCAGGCCGCGCAGGCTTATCTCGCGCTGGCCACGCAGTACGGCGGCCATGCCGACCATTATCGCCTGCTCGCAGCCGAGTCCTGGCGCGAGGAAGGCCGCATCGACGACGCCGCGCCCACGCTGGCGCAGATCAAGCGCGCCAACCTGCAGGGCGACGACGCGGTGCGCTTCGACCTGCTGCGCGCCGACCTCGCGCTGCGCCACCACGACGCCGCCGCCGCACTGCGGCTCACCACCCAGCCCACCGTCGCCGTACCGGGCAAGCTGCAGCTGCGCCTGTACGAGCTGCGCGCCCGCGCCCAGTCCGCCACCGGCGACCACTGGGGCGCCGCGCGCACCCGCGTGCAGATGGACGACAGCCTGCAGGGACTGGATCGCGCGGAGAACCGCAAGCAGATCCTCGCCGAACTGACCCGACTCGACGTGGCCTCGCTCAAGCAGCGCGCCGCCGCGATGAAGCCGGGCGACCGCATGCTGTCGTGGACCAACGAGGCGCTCAGCCAGCTCGGCGTCGCCGTGGCGCAGTCGCCGCCTTCGCTGCAGCAGCCGGTGGGCACCCTGCTGCCCGGTGCCCATGCCGAGGTGCGCGAGGGCTACAAGATGCCCGCCCGCGTGGCCTTGCTGCTGCCCACCAGCGGCGCCTTCGCCGCTGCCAGCGACGCGATCCGCGAAGGCTTCTTCGCCGCCTATGCCGAAGACACCCGCACCCATGCGCCGCGCGCCTCGGTACGCATCTACGACACGCAGGGCAGCGCCGACGGTGCGCTCAAGGCCTACCAGCGGGCGGCCAGCGACGGCGCGCAACTGGTGGTCGGCCCGCTCACCCGCGGCGCGGTGGCTGCGCTGTTCGGCCAGGCCAAACTGCCGGTACCGGTGCTGGCGCTGAACCATCCCGACAGCAAGCAGCTGCCCGCGACCGATGTCAGCGAATTCGGCCTGCTGCCGGAAACCGAAGGCGCGCAGGCCGCCGACCACATGATCGAGCGCGGCCTGCACCAGGCCTATGTGGTGATCTCCGGCGACGACTTCGCCCAGCGCGCCGCCGGCGCGTTCAAGGCCGAACTGCTCGCCCGCGGCGGCGAGGTCGCCGGCATGGCCACGCTGCCCGCCGGCGGCGCGAACTACGCCAACCTGATCGCCAGCCTGCACCTGCCCGCCAGCGCCACGCCAGCCGCCGCGACACCCGACACTTCCAACCCCGCCAGCAGCGCCAGCACGGGCGCCGTCGCGTCCACGACGGCGGGCGACGCCGGCATCTTCATCAGCATGCGCCCCAACCAGGCGCGCCTGCTGCTGCCGCAGTTGCAGATCGCCAGGGTCGCACTGCCGGTGTTCGGCACCTCGCACGTCTACGCCGGCAGCGACAACCCCACCGCCGACGGCGACCTCAACGGCGTGGAGTTCTGCGACGCGCCCTGGCTGTTCGACGCCCAGCCCGGCCTGCCGCACCACGACGACATCGCCACCTTGCTGCCCGCCGCGCGCGACGGCAGCGCGCGGCTGTTCGCGTTCGGCATGGACGCGTGGAACCTGGTGCCCTACCTCGACTGGCTGCGCGACCACCCCGGCAGCTACCTGCCCGGCGCCAGCGGCCAGCTCACCGCCGACCAGTTCGGCCGCATCCGCCGCGTGCTGATCTGGGCGAAATTCCAGAACGGCCTCGCCCGCCCACTGGGCGGCAGCCTGCAGGTGGACGACCTGCCCGCGCCGGCCGGCAGCGCACCGGCCCCGGCCAGCAGCAGCGAACAGCCGGCCGCCTCCTCCTCGGCCGGCTGATGCGCAGCACCGGCGCCGCGTTCGAGCAACGCGCCGGCGCCGAACTCGAACGCGCCGGCCTGAAGCTGCTCGCGCGCAACTACACCACCCGCCACGGCGAACTCGACCTCGTCATGCTCGACGGCGACACCGTGGTGTTCGTCGAAGTGCGTTATCGCGTGCGCGCAGGTCATGGCGACGCGCTCGCCTCGATCACCCGCGACAAGCAGGACAAGCTGATCCGCACCGCGCAGCTGTGGCTCGCCGCCCACCCGCAACACGCACAGCGTCCCTGCCGCTTCGACGTGGTGAGTTACGACGGCCCCGCATCTGGCGCACGCATGCAGTGGCTGCGTGGCGCGTTCGAGGCCGATTGAGGCGTCGTCGACAGTAATCCTGTACAAGCGCCTGTCTCGATCCATGCAACGGCGAACCCGCGCATCATTGCTGCGCAATGCACCGGCTCGACGTTCGGATGCAATCGACGTCCACGCACAACCATTGGCATTACACGGAGAGTAAAAGCCACTCGATGTAGGCATTGGATTACGCATCGTCAGCACAGCCTTACATGCGTTTCAGTATGGCCATGACATGCCTCAGTCCCGACTCGTCATAACATGGCCACCGCGCGATTTTGGGATGCGATAGACGAAACCTCCGCGCGTGGAGTGGCAGCATTCGCAACCGCGGCATGGGATGCATGCCGCACAGGGGATGCACCGATCAGTCGACCTTCGGAGCGCATTCGCGCACCGGCTCCTGATTGTGCCAGGCCTTCCCGCGAAATGAGTTGCGGATCACTCCGGACAGGACACACGAATGGATATCGAAGTGCTTGGGCAACCCGACTCACCCACGAAACATCGCCCGAACATTCCTGGCGCTCGTCCGTCGAGCCACACTTTTCTCACGTTCTGTCACGCAGAAGCCACACGCCGCCGTTTCAAACGTCGCCGTCAGTGACAGCATCTTGTCATCCCGCTGTATCGACGCATCACAAAATACGTGCGCGGCGCCATACAGACATATCTCACCTCAATCAGCGGACCAAACGTGGACAAGGAACTCCTGAAGTCGACCCGCACCGGCGCCGTACTGCTCATCATTGCAGCCTTGACCGGGTGTGGCACGCCTCCAGCCAAGAATTTCGGCGGGCCGTGGAAACCCGTCAACCATTTCCAGAACAAGCCGACCGAAATTCCACTGAATCCGGCGTACGTGTTCTACGCATCGCCCATGGACGAAACACTCAAGACCATGCTCGCACGCTGGGCCAAGGACTCGGGCAGGCAGCTGTCTTACCGGATCCCCTTCGATGTCACGCTTTACCAGCCTGTCGCAGGCATACGGACGACGGATGTCGATGACGCCGTCGCGCAACTCAATTCCATATACGCGGCACAAGGTGTTCTCGTCACGGCCGATGTGCGCCATATCGAGGTCGCGCCTGCATCGTCGGCCCATGCCGATTCCGCATCCGCGAATGCCACTGGCGCGGCGGTGAAACCAGCGACGCCCGCCGGCGCCAAATAAACACGCGAGTCAACAACATCACGGAAGGAGCGGAAACTCGCCAATGATGCTGAAAAATCCACCGAGCCGGAAAATCGACGAAGCACTTGCAAGGTCGGTCAATTTCGAACTGACCATCGCGGATCTCGCCAAGCGCAGCGAACGCCGCGCCTGGCTGGTGGCGTTCGGCGCCATCACGATGGCGCTGATCCTCGCCGGCGGCTACTTCTACATGCTTCCGCTCAAGCAGAAAATCCCTTATCTGGTCATGGCCGATGCCTATACCGGCACCAGCACCGTCGCCCGCCTCACGGACGACCTGAGCCATCGCCGTATAAGCACCAGCGAGGCGATCAATCGCAGCAACGTCGCGCACTTTGTGCTGGCGCGCGAATCGTACGATCTCGCCATGCTCAACCTCGGCGACTGGGCGACCGTCCAGACCATGTCCGCGCCCGGTGTCCGGACCGCATACACACGGCTGTATGCGTCGACCAACCCCGACAGCCTGGTCAAGAAGTACGGCAAGGACACGGCCATCCGGGTCAAGCTGTTGAGCATCGTGCTTTCCGGGGGCGAACCGGGCATGACACCCAAGGGAGCCACCGTCCGCTTCCAGCGCAGCCTCTTCGACAAGCAGACCGGCTCCACGCGTCCGCTGGACAACAAGATCGCGACCCTGGCATTCACCTACAAGACCAATCTCGACATGGACGATCAAAGCCGCATCGAGAACCCGCTGGGTTTCTGGGTCACCGACTATCGCGTCGACGACGACTACTCGTCCAGCCCGCCTGCCGAAATCCAGGGAGCGGCTTCCGACCCGGCAACCTCCCAGGGAGCGGATGCGGCAGCCTCACCGACGCCCGGGGCGTCCACGGTTGCTCCACTGCCGCAACCGTCCATCGCAAGCCCCGGCACCGAACAACTCGCGCAGCCGCGTGCGCAGGCAATGATGAGTCCCGCCGCCGGGAGCCACCCATGAACAGGTCGAGCCTGCCCGGTCTGACCATCGCCGCTTGCGCGATCCTCCTCGGCCTGCCCATTCGCGCTGGTGCGCAAGTCGTGCAGCAGTACGAGTACCAGCCCAATCGCATCTATCCGGTGCGTACGGGCCTCGGGATCACGACGCAGATCGAGCTCAGCCCGCAAGAGAAGATTCTCGACTACAGCACCGGCTTCAGTTCCGGCTGGGAGCTCACCCGGCGCGACAACGTCTTCTACCTCAAGCCGAAGAACGTCGATGTCGACACCAACATGATGATCCGCACGGCCACGCATTCCTACATCTTCGAACTGAAGGTGGTGGCCACCGACTGGAAGACGCTCGAGCAGGCGCGACGGGACGGCGTGGAATACAAGATCACCTTCAGCTACCCGGCCGACACCAGCTTCGCGAAGGAAATGAAGAAGGACGCCAAGGCCGCGGCGCTGAACACCAGCCTCGTCCCGGGGCGCAGCTACAACTTCGACTACGACTACGCGACACGCAGCAAGGCCGCGCCCTGGCTGGTGCCCGTCAATGTCTATGACGATGGCCGTTTCACCTATATCCGGATGAGCGACCTGAAGCAGTTCCCGACCGGCGATTTCCCCGCCGTGTTCATGCGCGAGCAGGAAAAGGGCGAGGACTCGCTGGTGAATACGACCGTCGAGGGCAACACGATCGTCGTTCACGGCACGTATCCCTACCTGGTCATCCGCCACGGCAACGACGTCGTGGGCCTGCGAAGGAACACCACGAAGTGAACTCGAATACTCCGAACCAGCCCGGCGACGACTCCATGCCGCATGGCGCCTCATCGCACGAGATGCCGGGCAACCCGATCGATCCGTTGGCGAGCAACCCCTATTCCGCCCGTTACCAGCAGGCCGCCACACCTGACCTGGATGCCGGCGCCCCCCAGCTGAAGTCGCACGACCTCAGGCGCATGAACCAGCGCGCGCTGTTCCTGCTGGGCGCGGTAGTCCTGCTCTTGCTGTTTGTCGCGTACTGGATGATTACCGGCACCGGCAGCCGCAAAGAGCCGCCCAAGCCACGCGAGGAAAAGCTCACGGTGGCGGAACCGCCCAAGTCCCTGGCACTGCCACCGTTGCCCACGCCGACGCCGCGCCAGCCCGATCCCATTCCGCTCGTGCAGCAGTCTGCCGTACTGCCGCTTCCGGCCCGGCAGCCCGCGTCTTCAGCGGCCGCGCAACAACCAACACTGGTACAACGCCGGATCGCAGGTGCGGAAGGCGCTGCCGGTGCGGATCAGCCGGCCGCGGCAGCCGCCCCGGCGGTTACGGGTATCGGGCCACCGGGCAGCCTGAAGGACTCGACCGTCACCAGCGCCCAGCCGCTGCGCCATCCCGACACCCTGATGCAACGCGGCACCTACATCCGTTGCGTGCTGGAGACGCGCATCGTCTCGGACATCCCGGGCTACACCTCCTGCCTGGTCACCGAGCCGGTCTACTCCTTCAACGGACAGCGCCTGTTGCTGCCCAAGGGCTCGAAGGTGCTCGGCACCTACGACCGCGGGCCGATGGGCGATCGCATGGCCGTGATCTGGGATCGCATCATCACGCCGAACGGCATCGACGTGAACATGGCGAGCCCGGGCATCGACAACCTCGGCGGCGCCGGCATTCCCGGCTACTACGATGCCCACTGGGGCCAGCGCATCAGTTCGGCGCTGCTGATCAGCATGCTCAGTGACGCGTTCAAGTACGAGGCGGCGGAACACGGGCCGCGTACCACCTCCATTGCCGCCGGCGGCGTGGCGGTCCAGCAGCCGTTCGAGAGCAACACTGCGCAGACCGTGCAGAACCTCGCCAACCAGGCGGTCCAGGCCGCCGCCAACCGCGCGCCAACCGTGACCATCAACCAGGGCACGATCGTGTACGTCTACGTCGCCAAGGACGTGGACTTCAGCGGCGTCGTGGCCCGCTTCTGAACCCCGTCCGACACGAACCATGGAAGAACTGACCGCACAGATCTCGAATGAATTTCTCGACTACCAGTACGACGTGCTGGGCGTGCGGGAGTTCATGGCCTCGCCGGAGGTCACCGAGATCTGCATCAATCGCCCGGGCGAGTTGTACCTGGAAAGCCGCGGCGCGTGGCGGCGTGTCGAGGTGCCCGCGCTGACGTTCGAGCGCGCCCGGCAGTTCTGCACCGCGGTCGTCAACGAGAGCAACACCGGCCAGCGCATCACCGACACCGACCCGGTCGTTTCGCTGACCTTCCCCACCGGCGAGCGCGCGCAGTTCGTGATTCCACCGGCCTGCGAGGCAGGCAACGTGTCCATCACCATCCGCTTGCCCTCGAAGCAGACGAAAACGCTTGAGCAGTACCAGCAGGACGGCTTCTTCGACGAGATCGTGGAGGTCGGTCGCGGCATCAGCGATGCCGACCGTGAGCTGCTGGAGCTGCGTGCGGGACGCCACTACGCGGACTTCTTCAGCAAGGCAGTCCTCAACAAGAAGAACATTGTGGTGTCCGGCGCCACCGGCAGCGGCAAGACCACCTTCATGAAGTCGCTGGTGCACCACATTCCCGACAACGAGCGCCTGGTGACGATCGAGGATGCGCGCGAGCTGTTCATCGCGCAGCCGAACGTCGTGCACCTGTTGTATTCCAAGGGCGGCCAAAGCACCAGCAACGTCACCGCCAAGAGCTGCATGGAAGCCTGCCTGCGCATGAAGCCGGACCGCATCATCCTGGCCGAGCTGCGCGGCGACGAGTCTTTCTACTTCATCCGCAACTGCGCCTCGGGGCACCCTGGATCGATCACCAGCTGCCATGCCGGCAACACGGAGCAGACCTGGGACCAGCTCGCGCTGATGGTGAAGGCTTCCACCGAAGGCGCCGGCCTGGAGTTCGCCACCATCAAGCGCCTGCTCATGATGACCATCGACATCGTCGTGCACATCAAGGCGCATGCGGGGCGCCGTTGCATCACCGGCATCGATTTCGATCCGGGCCGCAGCTTTTCGCAAGCCTGACCTCGCCAAGGCTCGCACGGATACAGGAGGCCGCAACATGCTCGCCGCAATCGGAATGATGGCTTGCCCCAACCTTGCCGTACCGGCCGAGGTCATGCGCCATGTCGTCGATGTCGAATCGGGCGCCAACCCCTATGCGATCGGCGTGGTCGGTGGCCAGCTCGTGCGCCAGCCGAAGAATCTTGGCGAAGCGCTGGCCACGGTGCACATGCTCGACGCCAAGGGCTACAACTACTCGCTGGGCGTGGCGCAGGTGAACCGCGCCAATCTCGGCAAGTACGGCCTGGATTCCTACGAAAAGGCCTTCGAAGCCTGCCCCAACCTGGCCGCCGGCGCACAGATACTCGCCGCCTGCTACGCCAGTTCGGGCGGCGACTGGGGCAAGGCCTTCAGCTGCTACTACTCGGGCAACTTCGTCACTGGCTACCGGGACGGCTACGTGCAGAAGGTGTACGACTCCATCAATCGCGGCACCGGCATCGCAACTCGCGCCGACAGCTCCCGGGCCATTCCACTGAAGGTTGTGTCGGAGGCTCCGCCCGGCGAGGTCGCAAAAATGGCGACACCGGTACCGGGCAGCCCCGGTTACCGCGCGGCAATCCGCAGCGTGGCGTTCTACACGACCACGGCATCCGCGGTTTCCACCGACCGCGCGGTCGTGAACCAAAGCCCCAAATCTCATGCCATCGCAACACCGGCATCGCCCACTCACGCCCCGACGACTCCGGTGGCAGCTGCTCCTGCGCCACCCGCCGAACCGGCCAAGGACGCACCGAACACGATGGCGTCGGCATCCATCTTCGTGCCGCAAGTGACCGGACCGAATGATCCACCACCCGAGTCAACGTCGATGGGTCATGCGACATCGCCGCAGATGGCGTCCGCAACTGCCGATGCTGTCACCAACCACACCCACCCTGGCCAGGAAAGCCGCGATGCCGCCTTCGTATTCTGAAACGGTGGCATAGCCCACGGCGCCCATCCTCCTGGCCCGAAGCACTCGAGGCACCCAGCAGTGAATCCGGCTGTGCGCCACGCAGCCAACCCTGAAGCAGTCCGCGCCTGGCAGCCGCGACATCCACCACCCACCCAAAGGAAATTCAACATGGCACCGAACCAGATCGTCACCGAAAGCCTTATCCGCTCCAGCCGCGCGCGCCTGGGCGTGTTCTTGTATCTGGCGGTGCTCATCGCCTTGATCGTGCCGGGCATCGCCTTCGGCCAGGACGCCAGCGCCACCATCGACACCACCTGCAAGTTCGCCACCAACATCAACAAGATCCTCAATGCCATCTCCATCGTGGTGGTGACCATCGCAGTGGTCTTTTCCGGCTACCAGATCGCCTTCGCCCACAAGCGCATCGGCGACGTCGCCCCGGTGCTTATTGGCGCCGTGTTGATCGGCGCGGCGGGCCAGATCGCCAAGATGTTTCTGGCCGGCAGCACCACTGCTTCCGGCGCCTCCGAGTGCACGGCTAGCCTGGTGTCGCATGTGCTGAGCCACTATGCATAAGAATGCACTGTTCCGCGGCTGCACCCGCCCGCCCATGTTCATGGGCGTGCCCTACGTGCCGTTCTTCTTCGCGGTAGGCGGCGTGTTTCTGCTGTCGGTGTACACCAACTTTTTTTACCTGCTGCTGATTCCGCCGGTGATCTTCGTGATGCGCCAGATGGCGCGCCGCGACGAAATGATCTTCCGGCTGCTCGGCCTGCGGCTGCAGTTCCGCACCCGGGTGAGGAACCTGCACGAACACGACGGCATGTGGGTATTCACGCCCAACAGCTACCGCGGCCAGTCGAAAGACAAAACGTAAGCCACCAGGACGCCCCGGTTCGCCGGGGCGTCGCTACGGAACCGGACCATGCCCAAGCCCAGCTTCATTCCCGACACCGCAATCAGCGAATTCGTCCCGCTGTCCACCCACGTGTCGCCGACCGTGCTCAAGACCACGGGTGGCGACTTCCTGATGGTGTGGCGCCTGGGCGGGTTGCCGTTCGTGGGACGCGAGGAGTGGGACATCGAGCACCGCCACAACACGTTCAATCGCATGCTGCAGACCTTGCGTGCACCGGACTTCGTGAACGTGGCGTTCTGGGTGCACGACGTGCGCCGCCGCCGCCGCCTCAAGGACCACACCCGCTTCGCGCAGGCGTTCAACCAGACCATGTCAGACGCCTATTACGACGCACTGTCCGCTCAGAAGCTGATGCAGAACGAGCTGTACCTCACCCTGATCTACCGCCCCATCGTGAGTGGCAAACGCTTCGCCGAGAAGTCCAACGACCTGGCCCGCCTGGAATCCGAACAGCAGCAGGCCGTCAGCACCGTGCTGGAGCTCGCGGGCAACGTCGAGGCCGTGCTGAAGGACTACGCGCCGTATCGGCTCGGCATGTACGAGGCCGCCAACGGGGTGGTGTTCTCCGAACCGCTGGAGTTCTACGGCTACCTGCTCAACCGCATCGACGAGCCGGTACCCGTGCTGCCCGCCCCCATTCCCAGCTACCTGCCGGTAAGCAAGCATCGTTTTTCGGCCAAGACCGGCGATTTCGTCGTTACCACGCCCGATGGCGTCAACCGGTTCGGCGCCATCCTCAACATCAAGGAATACACCGACGGCACCTACCCCGGCATCCTCAACGGGCTGAAGTACCTGGATTTCGAGTACGTCATCACCCATTCCTTCAGCCCGATGGGCCGCCACGACGCGCTCAAGGCACTCGATCGCACCAAGGGCATGATGATTTCCTCCGGCGACAAGGCCTTCAGCCAGATCGCCGAGCTGGACCACGCCATGGACCAGCTTGCCTCCGGCAACTTCGTGCTGGGCGAATACCACTTCACCATCGCGATCTATGCCCCGACCCAGGAGACGCTGTCCCAACAGATCGCGACCACGCGCGCCGAGCTGTCCAACGCCGGTTTCGTTTCGGTGAAAGAAGACCTCGCCGTCACCGCCTCGTTCTACTCGCAGCTGCCCGGCAACTGGAAATACCGCACACGGCTGGCCAACGTCAGCTCGCTGAACTTCCTCGGCCTCTCGCCGCTGCACAACTTCGCCACCGGCAAGAAGGAAAACAACCCCTGGGGCGACTACGTCACCACGCTGCAGACCACCAACGGCCAGCCCTACTACTTCAACTTCCACGCCACCCATCCGGCGGAGAACTCGCTGGGCGAGAAAGCCATCGCCAACACCATGGTCATCGGCAAGTCCGGCACCGGCAAGACGGCGCTGATCAACTTCCTGCTCAGCCAGGTGCAGAAGTACACGCCCGCGCCCACCATCTTCTTCTTCGACAAGGACCGCGGCGCCGAGATCTTCGTGCGCGCCTGCGGCGGCAACTACCTGGCGCTGGAGAACGGCCAGCCCACCGGCTTCAACCCGTTCCATTGCGAGCGCACCGAAGCGAACGTGCAGTTCCTCGCCGAGCTCATCAAGGTGCTGGCCGGCAAGAGCGTCTACAGCTCGCGCGAAGAAGAGGACATCTTCCGCGCCGTCGAGAACATGCTCGACACCCCAGTGCGCCTGCGCAACATGACCAATTTCCAGAAGAGCCTGCCCAACATGGGCGACGACGGCCTCTACGTACGCATGCGCAAGTGGACGGCCGGCAACTCGCTGGGCTGGGTGTTCGACAACCCCGTCGACACCATCGACCTGACCCGCGCCAGCATCATCGGCTTCGACTACACCGACATCATCGACAACCCCGAAGTGCGCGTGCCGGTCATCAACTACCTGCTGCACCGGCTGGAGGCGCTGATCGACGGCCGCCCGCTGATCTACGTGATGGACGAGTTCTGGAAGATCCTCGACGGCAAGGGCGGCCTCAAGGAGTTCGCCAAGAACAAACAGAAGACCATCCGCAAGCAGAACGGCCTCGGCATCTTCGCCACCCAGAGCCCGGAGGACGCCTTGGCCAGCGACATCGCCGCGGCGCTGATCGAGCAGACCGCCACCATGATCCTGCTGCCCAACCCCAACGCCAGCCGCGAAGACTACGTCGAGGGCCTCAAGCTCACCGAGGCCGAGTATCAGGTAGTGGTTAGCCTGGACGAGCGCTCGCGCTGCTTCCTCGTCAAGCAGGGCCATGCCAGCGCCGTATGCCAGCTCAACCTGCGCGGCATGGACGACGCGCTGTCGGTGATCTCCGCCTCCACCGACAACATCGAGATCATGCACGAGGTATTGCGTCATCGCGCCACCATCGAAGGGGTATCCATGAACGACCTGCGGCCCGAGCAATGGCTCGCCGATTTCTACGAAAACCGCAGGGGCAGTGGTAAGGCCAAACCCAAATCGCCACCCACCGGCAGCGCCCCTCGCGCGGCGGCAAGCTGAACCACCGTCACCGACGACAACCACGAAAGGAGTACGTCATGACCAACTCCCCCACCCGTCCGCTGCCTTCGCGTGCACTTCATGGCGCGCTGGTTCTGACCCTGTTCACCAGCCTCTTCGCAGGCACCACCCACGCTCAGGTCTTTGTCACCGACAAGCTAGCCATCGCGGGGAATCAGGAGGGCTTCAAATCTCAGTTGGCGCAGACCGTGTCGCAGTACGTCAGACAAGGTCTGCAATATGAGAAACAGATCCAGCAATACATGACGCAAGTCCAGCAGTACCAGCAGATACTCACGTCCATCCAAGGCTTGGCCACTGGCGGCATCAAGCTCACCGGTGGACAACTTCAACAGATCACCGATGCAAGCAATCTCATCCAGCAGTCCTGCCCCGGAGCCGGTGGTGGCGGCATATTGGGCGACATGACATCCATTGTCACATCTTCCTTCAGCCAGTCCATCACTACCACCCAGCAAAACATCTGTGCGCAGATCGTGCTGGCCCAAGTTCACAAATACAACGCGACAGTCAAAGTGGTCAACGATACCCAGCAGTTCGGTCAGGAGCTGCAACAGATCACATCCAAACTGGGCAGCATGACCTCGCAAGGCGATTCAGACAGGATCGCCGCAAATGCATCGGCGCATAACGACCAAATCGCCTCAGAGATGGTGGACTGGCAAAGCCAGATGGCAAAGGACGACGCCATCATCGCCACACTGCAGCAGCAGCAGGGCATTCTGGCCAGGGTGGCCTTGAACGGCAGCAACACCATCCTGGGCAACGCGGTGCAAGCGACAGCATTCGCGGCGGCATTCCATTGACACACACGGCCTGCTGACAACAGGGCAGATCGATAGAGCAATTTGCGGCTTGGCAGGGAATCACGAGCGCTATGGTTTACTTCGTCCTTATCTACAATTGGCTTCACAGCAGGATCGACAGCTTCGGGGCCAACCTGATGGGTGCCGTGACGAGCTGGATGACAGCCATAGCTCTGGTGTTGGTCACCATCTGGATCATGATCCAGGGCTACCGCCTGATCACGGGCCAATCGCGCGAATCGATGATGGCGATGGTGATGAACATGACGCGCGTCGTCATCATCGTCACCGTCGCCACCACCATTGGCGTGCTCGGCCCTAACCTGCATACCCTCGTCACCACCGAGCTGACCAGCGACATCAACCAGCTCTTCACCGGCGACGACTCCACGCTGGCGCAAACCATCGACAAGAATCTCGCCGAAACCCAGCTGGCGATGGCCGCCATCGATACCGTGCAGATCCCTCCCGGTGACACCGAAAGCGCCGCCAGCAAGGCGCGCGCTCAGGCCTTCGCCACCTTCGGCACGGCCAGCCCACCGATGGCCGCGGCTGCCATGCTGTTGCTGTACGAGATCACCCTGGCCCTGGTGATCGGGCTGGCGCCGCTGTTCATCATGTGCCTGATCTTCGAGCAGACAAAGGGGTTGTTCCAGAAATGGCTGCTCTATGGCATCGGCACACTGTTCTCGATGGGCGTGCTCGCTTTCATCAGCTCACTGGTGCTGCAGCTCACCCTGCGCGTGGCCGGCGCACTGTGGTCGGCCAACATCATCAACAGCATCACCGGAATGGGCGCCGAGGGTTTCACCAGCCAGTCGATGCAGCAAGGGGGTATCGGCCTGCTGATGACCGTGCTGATCGTCTCATCGCCTCCGTTGGCAGCGATGTTCTTCCAGGGGACGGTGGGGAGCTTCCTGACGTACTCGGCCTTTGGCATGGGCGGCGCGTCGAGGATCGGGCCGCAGGGGCAACCGCCGGGGTCGTATGGTGGGGGATATGGTGGTGGCGCATATGCACCGCCAATATCAAGCACAGCGCAATCTGCCAATCTTGGTTCCCGTGCAGGTGGTGATGCTTACGGCAATCCCGGTGCCACTACACGCCTAACTGGAACCTCTGCCTCCACCTATGCCGACGCCATCAGGCCGGCACCCACGTTGCCGACGGGAGGTGCACGATGAAAGCTTGTCGCTTTCTGTTGCTTGGGCTGCTGCTATTGCTGGGCAATGTGACCCACGCGGAGGGCAATTGCCCGCCTGGCTATTACCCGATTGGTGCCCCGCCGGGTCAGGCGGGCCCGCAAAGCTGCGCCCCCATTCCAGGATATGGCAATAGCCAACAGCAGCAACATCCTCAACAATCGCCACCACCGCAATGGGCTAGCCGATGGGGGGCCATTGCAACTGATGGTCCTGGCGGGCACCTTGGAATAGCCACGAATCTCTCAAGCAAGAGTGACGCTGAGCAAGAGGCCATAATCGATTGTCAGGCGAAGGGGGGGGCGCCGTGTGCAATCGAGGTCGCATACGACAATGAATGCGCCGCGATGGTAGTGGGCCATACGGAACATAGCTCAAACGCCGCAGCCACATTAGATGAGGCGATCCATTTAGGTATGTTGATTTGCAACAACGCTGGAGATACCAACTGCCACGTCTACTATTCCGCTTGCAGCCTACCCGTGCGGGTTCAATAAACCATGAAAAAAACGATTCATCTGTTCTTGTGGGTATTCCTAGTGGGGATGGCCCTCACCACCGCTTCAGCAACTGGAAGGGTGTCGAAAGTCACCGGCATCTATACCAACATGACTTACAACGCGGAAGGTGGGGATGTGGTGGGCACGGAGGTTTTCGTGGTCAACACGAATCGCGGCTATTACGTCGTCTTTCAATCAGGCGATGGCGAGCCATCGGTTCCTGTGGTCGTGCCCGTCGAAGTGTCAGGGTCAACCATTCGCTTTACCTTGCCTCCCGGCATGGTGGGCGGCACCTTTACGGGGACCATCGACACCACCCAACTCACGGGCTCATTTTCAAGCAATCATCAAGTGATTCGACTGAAGCGAAAGGCCAGCTATTGGCAATGAAGCAGGCTTCTTTCAGAACAGGGGGTTCAACCATGAACGATCCGCAAACTCACTTGGTGCCAGTCACGCTACCCAGCCGAGGCGATACATTCCTCGATCAATCCATGGCTCCGAAGGTCGATGCTTTTATCGCGGAAGCCCACAAGCGCGGCGTGAACATTCGCTTCAACAGCGCGTATCGAACACCCGAACAGCAAGAGCAGCTTCACCACGACCCGACGGCCATCACCCCGGCAACCCACAGCCTGCACTCGGCAGGGTTCGCCGTGGACGTTGAAGGGTTCATGCGGATGTCGACTCACGACCAAAAAGCGGTTCGCGAAGCCGCCGAAGCCGCCGGCCTGAAATGGGGCGGTGGCTTCCGCCAGTCCGACCCCGTGCACTTTTATGCCGACCCGCCCATCGACCGGAACACGGCGATAGCCAATGCCACGAGGCAGTATCACGAGTATCAACAGCAGCACGACCACCCTTCTGCGGACCAAACCAACACGCCGTGTGAGCAAAACAAGCCGAATCATGCGCCCCATGATCGCCACGTCCTTGAGCAAGGTGCTCGCGGCCATGCTGTGCATGACCTACAAACCAAACTAACCAGCTTGGGTTACCTCGACGCCAAAGGCGTGGACGGCGACTTCGGCCTCGGCACCCGCCACGCAGTGGAACGCTTCCAGCATGATCACCACCTCACCGTGGACGGCAAGGTCGGCCCGAAGACGCTGAAGGCGCTAGACCACGTGCAAGCCAGTAACGTCGCTCCCAGCCTCACCGATCCGAAAAATCCAGATAACGCGCTGTACGAACAAGCATGCGCCGGTGTGCATCAGATCGATGCGTATCTGGGTCGCACGCCGAATCGGCAAAGCGACCAATTAGCGGCAGAGCTGGCCGTCGCCGCCAAGCGCGAAGGCTTGACCCAGATCAATGACGTCATGCTCAGCGAAGACGGTTCACGCGCCTTCGCTGTGCAAGGGGGGCCGGATTCACCGCTGCGTCAGTTTGCACACGTGCAGACGGCCGAGGCGGTGAACACGTCCATCGACAAGAGCAGCGCGGCGGCGCAGGCCGTAGCACCCAAGCTGATCGAGCCAGCGCCGACGGTGGCTGCACCGACACACGTGCCACCTTCGCGGACGATGAGTCTTTAGGGCATGACCTGCGCCATGCGGCCTATCATGGAGACGACGCGTATTCTCGGTTGCGCCAGACATGGAGCGACCTCGGTGGCGATGTTCGGCACGCGGTTCGCCGACGGCTCGACCGCGCGGATCCTCTTCCAGCGCTTTCTTCCCGCCACCGATCAGTCGCCCACAAACGACTCCCAGCAGTCGCGCGACTCGATGGTGGCGATGGTGTTGAACATGACGCACATCGTCATCGTCGCCACCACCATCGGTATCGCCGGGCCCAACCTGCATACCCTCGTCACCAACGGGCAGACTAGCGACATCAACCAGCAGTTCACCGGCGACGATTCCACCGCTTCCCACGTCATCGACGAAAACCAGGCCTATACCCAGTTGGCCATGGCCGCCATCGACATCGGGCAGGTGGCTACCGGCGATATCGAAACCAGCCAGGAGAAGGCCCGCGCGCAATTCCTGACCACTTTCGGCACCGCCAGCCCACCCATGGCCGCTGCCGCCATGCTGCTGCTCTACGACGTCGCCCTCGCCCTCGTCATCGGCCTCGGGCCGTTGTTCATCATGTGCCTGCTCTTCGAACAGACCAAGCCCCTGTTCCAGAAGTGGCTGATGTACGGCATCGGCACCCTCTTCTCCATGGGCATGCTTGCCTTCATCAGCTCGCTGGTACTCCAACTCACCCTGCGGGTGGCCGGAGCCCTGTGGTCTGCCGACGTCATCAACGGCATCACCGGCATCGGGGCCGAGGGCTTCACCAGCCAGTCCATGGAGCAGGGCGGGCTTGGGCTGCTGATGACTCTGCTGGTCATTACCGTGCCGCCCATGGCCGGCAATTTCTTCTCGGCCACGCTGGGTAGCTTCAGCTCCTACAACGTCTTCAGCCGCGGGGGACAACCAAGGTCGAATGGGCAGCCGCCGGGGTCTTACGGGTATGGCGGGCAGGGGCCGGCGCAAGCGAACTTAAACCCAGCTGCAGCAGATACTCGATCTGCTAATGGTTACAACGCACTCCCTGGTTCCGCTAGCGGAACTCGTTTGGGCAATGCAGGCTACGCGCAGGTCGCCGATGTCACCAAGCAAGGCGGTGGCTTGGCCAACTCGCCGGCAGGAAGGTAATAGTCATGAAAACCCTTTGCTTCTTCGTACTTTTATTGATCGTCACCTCCGCTCATGCCCAAGACTGTGGTGGCATGGTGAACGCAGGAGGCACATGCGTTCCTCCCGACGTGGCAATGCCGGACTATCAGCAACAAGCCCCGCCCCCCCCAGAAATGGGTCGATAGTTATGGGGCGATGGTATCGGATGACTCCTTGGGGAAACTTGGCGTCGCTACAGATGACACAAATGAAGCCAAGGCTTGGCAAGATGCGGAAACAGACTGCCATGCCAAAGGTGGATTGAATTGCACTCGAC
>DATMTH010000168.1:0-3227 GCA_035564915.1 Rhodanobacter sp. | reverse complement strand
TCCAGGTCGCGGATCTCGCCCACCATGATCACGTCCGGATC
This sequence comes from Rhodanobacter sp., assembly GCA_035564915.1. Taxonomy (GTDB): domain Bacteria; phylum Pseudomonadota; class Gammaproteobacteria; order Xanthomonadales; family Rhodanobacteraceae; genus Rhodanobacter. The sequence goes on along the minus strand of DATMTH010000168.1, from coordinate 3,186 downwards.
CTGGCGCAGGAACGAACGCAACGCGGCGGCGAAGGTCATGCCGCGCTTGACGTTCTGCTGCACCTGGTTGATGCCCTCGACGCGGATTTCCACCGGGTCTTCCACCGTGGAGATGTTGCGCTCGGCGGTGTTCAGCATGTTGAGGCCGGTGTACAGCGACACCGTCTTGCCCGAGCCGGTAGGGCCGGTGACCAGTACCATGCCGTAAGGTTTGTGGATGGCGTCCACATAGAGCTTCTGCTGATCCGGCTCGTAACCCAGCTTCTCGATGCCGATCTTCGCCGCCGATCCGTCGAGGATGCGCAGCACGATCTTCTCGCCGAACAGCGTGGGCAGGCTGCTGACGCGAAAGTCCACGGCGCGGGTCTTGCTGAGGTTGAGCTTGATGCGGCCGTCCTGCGGCACGCGCTTCTCGGCGATGTCCAGCTGCGCCATCACCTTCAGGCGCGAGCTGATGCGGCTGGCCAGCTTCAGCGGCGGGCTGGCCACCGCGCGCAGCATGCCATCCATGCGCAGGCGTACGCGGTACTGGCTTTCGAACGGTTCGAAGTGGATATCCGAGGCGCCGCGCTTGATCGCATCCACCAGGATCTTGTTGACGAACTTCACCACCGGGGCGTCGTCGTTGGCGGTGGCGTCGATGCCCCCCGGTGCCTCGTCGATGTCGCCGCCTTCGGTGTCCAGCTCGCCCATGTCGTCGCCGCCCATGTCGGGCATCACGTCGTGCATGCTGCTGAGCGCGATGTCTATCGTGCGGTTGAGCTGGCTGCGCTCCACCAGGATCGGCTCCACCATGCAGTTGGAGTGGAACTTGATTTCCTCCAGCGCGTCCAGTTGCATCGGGTCGGCGATGCCCACGAACAGGCGCTTGCCACGCCGGAACAACGGCAGCGCGCGGTGCTTCGTCAGCAAGGCCTCGCTGACCAGGTTGACCGGGAGCTGCGCGGGGTTCAGCGCAGTCACGTCCAGCATCGGCATGCCGAATTCGGCCGACGACAGGCGCAGCAGGCGCAGACCGTCCACCAGGTTCTGGTCCAGCAGCCACGAAGTCAGGGTGATGCGTTGCTGGCCGCTTTCCAGTACAGCGCGGCGTGCATCCGCCTCCGGCAGCAGGCCCTCGGCTACCAAGCGGCGCGCAAGCCCGGACAGTCCCGCGAGCGGTGTTTGCATGGCAGATGACATGAGATGACGCTCCCCGAACCTTCTGGCGCCGAATCTACCCCAGTCCGCCCCGCAGGTCATCCGTGCGGCGCGACCAGATCGGCGGTCGTGACGCCTGCTTCACGTTATGATGCGCCGCACTCTTGGGGAACTGACCGTTGAATCGCCTCAGCATCATCCTGCCCGCCAAGAACGAAGCCCCTGCACTGGCTGATCTGCTGCCGCGGTTGCGTGCCGCCCATACCGAGGCCGAGGTCATCGTGGTGGACGACGGTTCCACCGACGACACGCGCCGGATCTGCGCCGAAGCCGGCGTTGCCTGTTTCTCCTCACCGTATTCGATGGGCAACGGCGCCGCGATCAAGCGCGGCGCCCGCGCCGCCGGAGGCGATATCCTCGTCTTCATGGACGGCGACGGCCAGCACGACCCGGTCGACGTGGCGCGCCTGCTGGCGAAGCTCGACGAGGGCTACGACATGGTGGTGGGCGCCCGCGACTGGGGCAGCCAGGCCGGCGTGGGCCGTGGCGTCGCCAACACGCTCTACAACTGGCTGGCTACGCGCATGACCGGTCACGAGGTCGCCGACCTCACCTCCGGCTTCCGCGCCGTACGTGCGGACAAGTTCCGCGAATTCCTGCACCTGCTGCCGAACGGCTTCAGTTACCCCACCACCAGCACCATGGCGTTCTTCCGCAGCGCCTACCCGGTGGCTTACCTGCCGATCAAGGCAGCACAACGCATAGGCAAGAGCCACATCCGTCCGCTCAAGGACGGCGTGCGTTTCCTGCTGATCATCTTCAAGATCGCCACGCTGTATTCGCCGCTCAAGCTGTTCGTGCCAACAAGTGCACTGTTTTTCCTGTTTGGCTGCGCCAACTATGTGTGGACCTTCGTGCATGGCGGGCGACTCACCAACGGCAGCACTCTCATGTGGAGTGCTGCGGTGATCGTGTTCCTGATCGGGCTGATTTCAGAACAGATCACGTCGTTGATCTATCGGCGCGATGCTTAAGCCGATTTGCGTGGTGCGGCCATGAAAAAAATGCGCCTTCTCGCATTGACGACGTCCTATCCGCTGTACCCGGGTAGTTCCGCTGGCATATTCGTTCAAAGCCTTTATCGACGCTTGTCAGTCGAATGCGGGATAGACGTGATCTGTCCCGCTGATTCGAAGCCCATGAGGGCAGCATATGACGATAACGCGGCAACAAGCATTCGCATTCATGCAGTGCGTTACGCCCCCAGGATGTGGCGCAGGCTGGCTCAAGAGTCTGGTGGAGTCGTTACGGGCCTGCGGCGTGCGCCATGGCGTGTATTGTTACTGCCGGGGTTGCTGTTTGGACTGTTTTGGCGTTGCCTGCTGCGCGCGAGTGATATGGACTTGATCCATGCCAACTGGGCTGTATGTGGAGCCATGGCGGGCATCATCGGGCGCGTACGGAGGAAGCCCGTGGTCACAACGTTGCGCGGCAGCGACGTAGCGCGCGCGACACGTTCGTGGCTGGACCGAATGATCCTCGGTTTAGCTGTGCGCAACAGTCGGGTCGTGATTTGCGTTTCGGAAGCGATGGCCGAGCGGCTGCGTACGCAATTCCCGCATCGTGCTGCCGACATCCATGCATGCCTCAATGGTGCCGATGAGGCATTCTTCCAGATCGACAGGGCGGTCTCCGACGACGCGGGCTTGCGGGTGCTGGCGGTGGGCAACCTGATCCGTCTGAAAGGCTTCGATGTGTTGATCGAGGCTGTCGCACGTACGCGCCATCGTGAGCAAATGCATGTATGCATCGTCGGCGGCGGGCCCGAGCGCGAACCGCTGCTCGCTCTGGCGGCATCCCGTGGGGTGTCTTCCTGTTTCACGTTTGCCGGAACCGTGCCTGCCACCGACATGCCGAAACGAATTTCCGAAGCGGATGTGTTCGTTCTTTCCAGCCGCTCGGAGGGTCGGCCCAATGTTGTCGTGGAAGCTCTGGCTGGCGGTTTGCCGGTCATTTCCACCGATCTGGAGGGCGTGCAGGGAATGG